>JAHBWY010000004.1:300000-440938 GCA_019636735.1 Phycisphaeraceae bacterium | reverse complement strand
AGGCATTCTCCAGGGGACCTACGAGACTTTCGCAGAGTGCGGTCGTCGCGACTTCGGCGGATCTCTTCGCGGGCGACTCTGTGTCACCGCCGGTTGCGGTGGCATGGGTGGTGCGCAGCCGCTGGCGATTGCGATGAGCGAAGGCACCTGCCTGATCGCCGAAGTCTGCCATGAGCGCCTCGCGAAGCGTCGCCACGATCGCTACCTCGATGAGATCCACGAGGATCTCGACACCGCGATCGATCGCGCTGTTGAAGCGGCGCGGCGAGGCGCGGCAATCAGCGTCGGCGTGCTTGCCAATGCCGTCGATCTCCTGCGACGCCTGCGGGACCGGGGCGTGACGCCCGATGTCATCACCGACCAGACGAGCGCGCATGATCCGCTGTGGGGTTACTACCCGGTGGGCTTCTCGCGCGAGGAGGCGGACGCGCTGCGGGTGAGCGATCCCGAGCGGGCCCGTGCCGCGGCCATCGACACCATGGTCGAGCATGTGAAGCTCATGCTCGAGTTCCAGACTCGCGGCTCGATCGTCTTCGACTACGGAAACAACATCCGCCAGCGAGCCCTCGATGCGGGCGTTCGCAACGCCTTCGACTTCCCGGGATTCGTGCCCGCCTATATTCGTCCGCAGTTCTGCGTGGGCCGCGGACCATTCCGCTGGGCGGCGCTCTCGGGCGATCCGGATGACATCCGCAAGACAGACGAAGCGGTCCTCGACCTCTTTCCGAAGGACGAGGGCCTGCGCCGCTGGATCAGGATGGCGCAGGAGCGGGTCGCGTTCCAAGGCCTTCCCGCGCGAATCTGCTGGCTCGGCTACGGCGAGCGCCACCGCGCCGGTCTGCGCTTCAACGAGATGGTCGCTCGCGGCGAGGTCAAGGCACCGATCGTCATCGGGCGCGATCACCTCGACTGTGGAAGCGTCGCGAGCCCCAATCGCGAAACTGAAGCGATGAAGGATGGCAGCGACGCAATCAGCGACTGGGCCTTGCTCAACTTCGCGGTCAACATCGCCTCGGGTGCGAGTTGGGTGAGCTTCCACCACGGTGGCGGCGTCGGCATCGGCTTCAGCCAGCACGCGGGCCAGGTCATTGTCGCCGATGGAACACCTGAAGCGGCGGCGCGCCTGGAGCGGGTGCTGATGAATGACCCGCTCATGGGCGTTTTGCGTCACGCGGATGCGGGGTACGACGAGGCGATTCGCTTCGCGCGGGCCAAGGGCGTCGCGCTGCCGATGGACCCCGCGTAAGCCGCGGTGACGGCCGCAGGACGCGGCGTGCACGGCGACCCTTGCGCGAGGCGCTGCGAGGCGCCGCTCGGGGCCACTTCGAGACTACGCGCTCTCAGGGCGCCGGGTGGCGCGCGTCAGCCGATCGTGCACGGCCAGCCACACGCCCTCACGCTCAGGAGGAAGCTCGATGAGGATCTCGTCGACCTGCACGGTGTCTGCCTCGCGCAGCGCCCGGTAGAGGTGCCGCGCGTAGCCATCGGCATCATCGGGCATCACGATTACCTGATGGGGCGCACCGACGAGCGTCGGTGTCAGCGCCAACACCGCGGCCGTCGCGTTGCGACGAGCCAACTCGTCCAAGCGCCCCGCGAGCGACTCCGATGGCACGATCGTCGCTCGCCGGCGCGGCGCGTAGTGAAAGGGCGATGTGCCCGGGGCGATGCCCTGCTCCGTGCCCTCGACCGCATAGGCGCGGCCAAGCACGCGGCGAATCTGCTCGAGCGTGATCGACCCGGGCCGCAGGACCGTCACGCGATCGCCGGTCAGGTCGACGACCGTGCTCTCAATGCCGTAGCCAGCCAACCCGCCGTCGAGAATGAGCAGGCGCTCCGAGTCGCGGAAGTCATCGGCGACATGCATCGCCGTGGTCGGCGAGACATGACCGCTTCGATTGGCGCTGGGCGCCGAAATCGGACCGCCGAATGCATAGAGCAAGGAGCGGGCAAGCGGCTGGCGCGGCGAACGCACCGCGATGGTGCCGAGACCCGCGACGCTCTCCTGGGGAACATCAGGATGTCGGGGCAGGATCATCGTGAGGGGCCCAGGCCAGAAGCGCGACGCCAGTCGATCGCATCGATGATCCCACCCTGTGACCAGGCGCTTCGCCGCGACCGCGTCGATGACATGGGCGATCAGCGGATTGTCGAGGGGGCGCCCCTTCAGCTCGTAGATGCGTCGCACCGCGCTGGCGTTGAATGTATCGGCGCCGAGACCGTAGACGGTCTCCGTGGCGAAGGCGACGATGCCCCCCGCGCGAAGCTCGTCCGCGGCTCGAAGGACGCTCTCATCGTCGTAAGGCAGGATGATCGGCATCGGCGAGGCGCGGTGAACCGTCAGCGGGGCGAGTCGTCAATGGTCTCGAGCTCGATGCGATTCATGGCGAGGCCGGTGCCCATGGCGCGATAGAGCGCCGCGATCGCCGAGTTGTAGTCCACGAGCGCCGCCGACTCCTGCAACTGGGCGTTGGCGAGGCCATCCTGTCGCTGGAACTTGAGGTTCAGGAACTCAGGGGTCAGCGAGGCGAGCGTCTGCTCATCGACGAGGAGAGCTCGGAGGTTCTCAGCCTGCGCCAACCGGAAGGCGCGCGTCTGGCCAATGAGCTGGTAGTTCGTCGAGACATCTCGCAGCGCATCCTTCACGCGGAAGACCGCGTCCTGCACCAAAGCGCGGTAGTTGATCACCGCCTGGCTGCGCTCGAGCCTGGCGCGGCGGTAGGTCGCCTCGCCGAAGCGATTGCCGATCGCCTGCGAGAAGGTGACGCCCACGATGTAGTCCACGAACTGCCCCTGTCCGATCTGCTCCCAACTGTTCCCGAAGGTGTTGTCGAGGCCGTTCCACTGGAGCTGCGCATTCAAGTTGAGCTGGGGCAGGCGCCCATTGTCGGCGACCACCTGCCGAATTGACGCATCGTCAATGTCCAGGAGCGCGCGAGCCACGGCGGGACTCTGCTGAATCGCCGTCGAAATCGCCTCCCGCAGGCTCGCCTGGAGCGCCTGGTCCACCATCGTGTCCGTCGGCAGGATCGTCGTCTCGTCGCCGATCGGCATGCGCGGGTCGTTCATCAGAAGCTTGAGCGAATCGACCGCCTGCTGCACATCGCGCTGGGCGCGGATGACCTGACTCTTGCGATTCTCAACGACCGCCACACTGTCGGCGTACTGGGCCAGCGTGGTGTCGAACTCGCGTCGCTTGGAGAGAACATCGCGCACCTCGACGCCCACTTCCACGAGCCAGAGGCGCACGGCGAGGTTGTGCCGCGCAAGGACGAGTCGCCAGTAGGCCGCCTCGGTGTCGGAGACGAGCGCCAGCAGGCGCTCGCGAAGCGCCTGGGTCGCCTTGCGATCGGCGTTCCGCGCCAGCCGGATCTGGGCAAGGCTGACATCACTTCCGAAGCCCTGAAGGAGCGGCTGCGTGATGCCGAGGTTGATGTTGTTGTTCCACGAGGAGTTCGGGAAGTAGAAGGCCTCGGGATATTGTCGGGTCCATTGCCAGTTCGTCGAGAGGCTCACCGAACCGCCGGTCACGAGCGGCTGCTGAATGCCCGTCGTGAAGTTCCAGTTCTGTGAGTTGTTGCCAAAGACCGTCGGCACGATCTCCCCAGGCGGCGCGAAGACCACCGTGGACTGGTCGATCCGGGCGAAGCCTGTACCCGCAAAGAGCACCGCGTCGAAGGCGGCCTCGGCCCGGACGATGTCGGCCTGCGAAACCCCCTGCTGGAGCCTGGCCCCCTGGATGCCCAGGTTGTTCCGAACCGCCGTCACGATCGCTTCCTGGAGACCGATCTGAAGGGCGCGGGGCTGGCGACCGTCGAGGTCGAGGCCGAGATCGATGGCGGCCCCCTTCGTCCAGACCTGCGGTCCGAGCTTCGCGAGTTCGTCTGCTCGCGGCGCGAGCATGGCGGGCACATCGCTGGGCGGCTGAACCAGCGGGCGGAAGTCGCCCGAACCGCTGCCCTCGACCTCCCGGGCCGCGGCGGCGTCGATCGCTGCTCGGAGCGAGGAGTCGTCGATCGGGTGGAACGGCGTCTCGCAGGCGACGAGAAGGAAGAGCGAAGCTCCCGCGATGGCCGCGGCACCAGCCCTCGGTGCAAGTGAGCTTGGACAACCACGCTTCGGGCGAACGGCGATTGACTCGGCCGACCGAGGCCTCTCCGGGTGCGACCGAGCTCGCCGGGCTTCACGACTGTGCAACATTGGCGCGGCAGTATACCGCCGCCGGTAAGATCCCGATCATGAGCCAGACTCGACGAATCCGCATGATTGCCGTGGCCTTCGCCTTCGCCCTTGGTGTGGTCGGCGTGCACTCCTCCGCCATCGCGCAGGGGGCACCGGCGCGCGGCACCGCATCGCCCAGCGAGGCTCCCTACTCCGCCGCAGTGAATGCGAACAATGTCTTCGTACGCTCAAGCCCGAGCGTGAGCAGCAGCTATCCCTTCCATCGACTCTCTTCCGGCGACATCGTGGAGGTGCTGGAAGAGAGCTACGGATGGGCGCGCGTGCGCTGCTCGGGTCCGGCCTTCGCCGAGGCCTTCGGCTTCGTCACCGCCGATCGGCGAGTCGAGCTCACGGATGACGGCTCCACGCTGCGCGTGACGGCTCGCACCGAGCTCAAGGCTCCGAACATCAACAGTCGGAGCGGTCCCGATTCGAGCTGGAAGCCTGTCGCTCGCCTCTCTCCGGGGGAGACGCTCCGAGTGCTGGGCACGGTCGAAGGTGATCGCGATCGGGCTTACAAGGTCGCGCTGACTCCCGCTGCCGAGGGCTTCGTCAACTTGAACTATCTGCGCCGCGCATCGGCGGCCGAGGTGGAGGCCTATCGAACCGGCGCGAGTGCTCGCACGCAGCCTGCCGCAGCAACGGGCACCCGCGCCTCAGACGCGCCGGAGCGCAACGCCTCCGCGCCGCGCCGTGGTGAAGGCGCCGGGGCTGCGTCAATCGCCGAGGAGCGACGGATAACATCTCGCCCGCGCGGTCAGGCCGCCGCGGCGACCGATGACGCACCGGCCATCGGCGAGATCGAGAGTGACCTCGTCGAAGAGCGGGTCGCGGTGCAGCGCCCGGATGGCACTGAAGCCATCGATGTTGTCGCCGAGTCCACCGAGGTGGTGACGACGCGCCGCGCCGCGACGCCGGAACCGGCGCTCTCCCCGCGCGAGGCTGAATCGCTCGCCCACCGCCGGGAGTTCGAAGACCTCGAGTCGATCTGGGAGACCGTCAAGAATCAACCGCTCGAGTCGGCGGAGATCTCCGTGCTTCGCTCGCGCTACGCCGACCTTCAGACTCGCCCGAATGTCCCCGCCGAGGTGCGGGCGATGGCGAAGGCTCGGACCGAGCAGCTTGGACTCCGCCTGGAGATCCAGGAGCGCATGTACACGCTCGAGCGCTTGCGGGCGCAGCGGACACAGGACCTCGACCGCATTCGGGCCATCTCGCTTGCGATGGAGGCGCGCAGCGATTACGACGCGGTGGGCGTGCTCAATGCGAGCACCATCTTCGATGGCACGCGTCTTCCCGCCCTCTATCGACTTCAGGATCCTGCCGTCGGCCAGACGGTGGCCTATGTGGCGCCTCGCTCCGACTTCCAACTCGCGACCATGCTCGGCGTGCTCGTCGGCATTCGTGGCGAGCGTCGCTACGACCCGGCGTTGCGAGTCACGGTCATCGAGCCGCGCACCGTCGACATTCTCACGCAGCGTCGAAGTCCGCAGGTGATCGCACCTGGTTCGCCGGAGCCGACGACCGTGATCATTGAGCAGTCGTTCACGCCGACGCCGTCAACCGAGGGCATGACCTTCGCGCCCGTTCCGCCGGACGCGCCATAAACGCCGAGCGTGGTATTCTCTTTCGCGTTCGAGACCGCACGCTGGGTGCACCTCGATCACGAGGGGCGTTAGCTCAATTGGGAGAGCGCCGCCTTTGCAAGGCGGAGGTTACCGGTTCGATCCCGGTACGCTCCATTTCGCGGAACGCTGGTGAGAGAGAGACGGTTCCGGAACGCTGGCGTCGCCGAGTCTGTGAGAGCGTGGGGCGCATTCGATCTCGCGAAGAATGCAAGGCGAGGCCGACCACCGAGACTCCGTCTCAAGGCGGTCGACTCAGTGCTGCCCAGATATCACGGGTCGATCGCAGCGCCTCCGACGGGGCTCACCGTAGCCGAAGCGCGGCGAGAAGCGCCGCCACCGCGGTTTCGATGCGCAGGATCGTCTCGCCGAGGGAGACCAAGGTTCCGCCCGACCGGGTCATGGCGTCGCACTCCCAATCGGTGAATCCGCCCTCGGGACCGATGACGAGAGCGATGCGTGAGGCGTCGCGTGGGACCACGGCGAAAAGCGGCCTGCCACCGGGATGAGCGACGATGAGCGTGGCGCCTTCCGCGACGGCGCGCTCGGCGAAGTGCGCCGGCGTCATGGCCTGCATGAGCCGCGGCGCCCACGCGGAGCGGGCCTGCTTGCACCCTTCGAGAAGAATGCGCTCCGCCCGAGGGCGATTGACCGAGGCGCCACGAATCACGCTTCGCTCGCACTCAAGTGGGGTGATCGTCGCGGCGCCAAGCTGAGCCGCCATGTCGAGGAGCGTCGACCAGCGATCCCCCTTCGGCACCGCCGTACCGACGAGAAGGCTCGGCGTTGGAGCGGGAATCTCGCGTCGCGCCATCACTTCAACCATGACGCCTCGTCCGCGCGCGTCGGCCACCACCAGTTGTCCTTCAGCCACGCCGCCCTTGCCATCGACGAGCACGACGGTGTCACCGGCCGCCATTCGACGCGACCCCGTGGCGTGGCGAGCTTCCTCTCGGTCAAGCGCGATCCGTTCGCCCACAGCCGGAAGCGGCGTTCGATTGAACCACGGAGCCGCGCTCATCGACGACCTCCATCGACGGGCGACCCGTCGCGCTCTCCATGGGCAGGCAGGTAGACATCGAAGCGCAGCAGCTTCGACTCGATGGCGTGCGCGACGCGAGGCGCAAGCGGCGCGGCGTGCGGCGGCCGCTTGACGATCACGCGACGAAGAGCGGCGCGGCGAGCCACCTCGAGCAACTCCAGAGCATCGCCGTCGTCACCGGCGATCGCGGCGAGGAACTGCATGTCCTTCGTCGGCAGGGCGCTCGCGCGGCGCTTCGGGGGGAACATCGGGTCCATGTAGATCGCCTCGGCCGGGGGTAACTCCGTGAGCCATGTCCGAGCATCACCTTCGAACAGGCGCAGTCGAGCAGCGGCGGCGGGACTGTGTTCTCGAGCCAGTGCAAGCGCATCCTTCAGCAGTTCGATCATGATGGGCGCTCGCTCGATGACCGTCACCTCGAGTCCCGAACAGGCGAGCGTCCACGCATCCGTACCGAAGCCGCCGGTCGCGTCGATCACGGAGCGACAGTCGCCGATCGCTCGGCGAAGATGCGATGAGCCGCCCGGGCGACGCCGTCGCGCATCACCTGCCAGGCCTGAACCCGATGTCGATCCATCGCATGGCCACCATCGCGCCCGCACCCCCTGCCCGGGTGCATCGCCAACGCCTCGAGCCTCAAGCGCGTCACCATGGCGCACCAGCGTGACTTCGCTCGGCTTCGGCGGTCGATAGCGCATCGCGGCTCTTCTCTTACACTGTCCGAATGGCCAAATCCAGCGAGGCGACCACCCCGCCGCGTGCCCCCGTCTTCGGCGGTGTGCTCGAGATGATCGGCAATACGCCCATGCTCGAGCTGAGGCGCATGGACACCGGCCCCTGCCAGCTCTTCGTGAAGATGGAGAGCATGAATCCGGGGAACTCGATCAAGGATCGCATCGCCCTCACCATGATCGCCGCGGCCGAAGGAGATGGCCGCCTCAAGCCCGGGGGAACGATCGTCGAAGCCACTGCGGGCAACACGGGCCTCGCCTTGGCGCTTGTCGCATCGCAGAAGGGCTACGCCTGCACCGTCGTCGTTCCCGACAAGATGAGCGACGAGAAGATCAGTCACCTGCGGGCGATGGGCGCCGAGGTGGTCCTCACCCGCTCCGATGTCCAGAAGGGCCACCCCGAGTACTACCAGGAGGTCGCTGAGCGCATTGCCCGCGAGCGGCCGAACAGCTTCTATGTCAACCAGTTTGGCAACACCGCCAATCCCGAGGCGCACTACACGACCACGGGTCCCGAGATCTGGGATCAGATGGAGGGACGCATCGACGCCTTCGTTGCCGGCGTCGGCAGCGGCGGGACGGTCTCGGGCGTCGGGCGCTTTCTCAAGGAGCGCAATCCCGAGTGCGAGATCATTCTCGCCGATCCCGAGGGCTCGATCCTCGCGCCGCTCGTCAACGAAGGGCGCCGCATCGAGCCCGGGAGCTGGCTCGTCGAAGGCATCGGTGAAGACTTCGTGCCAGGCATACTCGACCTCGAAGTGGTGACCAAGGCGTACGCCGTCTCCGACCGCGATGCCTTCCTGACGGCACGGGAGCTCCTTCGAGTCGAGGGGATTCTCGCGGGCTCAAGCGTCGGAACGCTGCTGACCGCGGCGCTCCGCTATTGCCGTGAGCAGAGTCGACCGAAGCGCGTGGTCACGCTCATCTGCGACTCGGGTGCCAAGTACCTGAGCAAGATGTTCAATGACTTCTGGATGATCGACAACGGCTTCATCGAGCGCGAGCGCTTCGGCGACCTGCGCGATCTGATCGCGCGACGACACCTCGACCGCGAGGACTACACGGTGGACCCGGAGTGCCCGGTCATCCAGGTCATCCGCCGGATGCACCTCTACGGCGTCAGCCAGATGGCGGTGGTCGATGAGAACGATCGCGTCGTCGGCATCATCGACGAGAGCGATGTCCTCCTGGCACTGACGCAGGAGCCCAAGGCCATTGCTCGCCGCCCCGTCCGCGACTTCATGGCGAGCCGGCTCGAGACGGTCAGGCCCGATCTGCCGATCGAGCACCTGCTGCCGATCTTCCGCGCCGACCGCGTCGCCATCGTCACCGACGAGAAGCACTTCTACGGCATCATCACGCGCATCGACCTCATCAACTTCCTGCGACGGCAGCTCCTGTGAGTTCCACCTCGAGCCTCCCCGCGCCGATCATCGACGACCCATGAGCGACCACACCCCTTCGCCTCACCCCGAACTTCATCTCGCCTCCCGTTGCATTCACGGCGGCCAGGCGCCCGACCCGACGACGGGTGCGGTGATGCCGCCGATCTACACCTCCAGCACCTTCGTGCAGGAAAGCCCCGGCCACCATCGCGGCTATGAGTACAGTCGAAGCCACAACGCCACGAGATACGCCTTCGAACGCTGCGTGGGTGCACTTGAGGGCTCAACGCTTCCCTACGGGAAGGATGTCACCGGCGGCGCCTTCGCCTTCGCGAGCGGCCTCGCGGCAACGGCGACCTGCCTCGAGCTGATGGACTCGGGCGCCACCATCCTCTGCATGGACGATGTCTATGGAGGGACCAATCGACTGCTGAATCGCGTGCGGGCTCGAAGCATGGGCCTGAAGGTGGTTCACGCCGATCTCACTCGGCCTGGCGCGATCGAGTCGCTCGCACGCGAGCATCGCCCCGCGATGATCTGGGTTGAAACACCGACGAATCCCACCCTCAAGGTGGTCGATCTTGAGGCCGTGGCGCGAGCAGGCCGCGAGATCGGTGCGATCACCGTCTGTGACAACACCTTTGCGACGCCCATTCTTCAGCGGCCGCTTGAGCATGGGATCGATGTCGTCATGCACTCGACGACCAAGTACATCGGCGGTCACAGCGACACGGTGGGCGGCGCCCTTGTCACCCAGCGGGCCGACCTCGCCGAGCGCCTTCGCTTCATGCAGAATGCGATCGGCTCGGTCATGGGCCCCTTCGACGCCTATCTCGGTCTGCGCGGCTTGAAGACCCTCTACCTGCGCATGAAGCGCCACTGCGAGAGCGCCAGCGCTCTCGCCGAGTGGATGAGCCGTCACCCGAAGGTGGCGCGGGTTGCCTACCCGGGACTGCCGGGGCATCCCCAGCACGCCATCGCCGCGCGGCAGATGCGCCTCGATGGCCAGCCCGCCTTCGGCGGCATGATCACGATCGATCTGAAGGGCGGCCTCGCCGAGAGCCGGCGTTTCCTCGAGCGCGTGCGTCTCTTCGCTCTCGCCGAGAGCCTCGGCGGCGTCGAGAGCCTGATCGAACACCCGGCGATCATGACGCACGCCAGCGTCCCCGAGGCGCAGCGGCGCGAGTTGGGAATCAGCGACACGCTGGTCCGTCTCTCGGTGGGCATCGAGTCGGTCGATGACCTCCGTGCCGATCTCGAGCGGGCGTTTGACGCGGTGTGACGCGTCAGTCTCGCGCGGACTCGGCGACCAGGAGTTCCGAACGAGCGCGCTTCACGAGGCAGGCGCCGCGTCGCGTTCACCACTCCTCGATCGCTTGGCTTCGAAGAAGCGCTTGAGCTTCAGGAAGTGCTTCTCGTAGAGGTGCCATGAGAGCCACGCGAGAATCAGCGTGGGAATGGTCGCCACCACATAGAAGATGAGCTGCGCCGGGATGAGCGATCCCATCACGGTGGGAAAGGTGATGAGCGCCGACTTGTCCGGGGGGCCGTAGACGAGGTCTCGCACCACCGCGCGCACCGGCACATGGAAGAAGTAGAGCGCGTAGCTGTACTTCCCGAAGATGACAAGAAAGCGGCTTGTGAGAAGCCGAGCGAGCGCCGATCCCGCCGGCGATGTCACCCCCCTGACGAGGCACGCGCCATAGAGCACTCCCGTGAGGCCGAAACCGATCACCCCCATCAATCGTCCCGACTGCGGAGTTGGGAACTCCATGCCGGTGCCGACATTGAGCCCTGTCACTTCATCGATGATCGCAATCGCCACGATCACGACGAGCGCTACCGGTGCAATCCACGCGGCCGGTCGACGGAACCTCGACAGTCCGCCCTCGCCGCGCGCCGCAAGCGCGAGCAGGGCTCCGATCGCCAGCACATCCATGCGCGCGGGCGTGAGCACATACACCGCGATGAAGTGAGCGCCCCCCAGCACCATGCCGAGCCGCACCAGGAATGCGGCGATGATGAGAGCGATGCAGACGCGCCCGAGCGCCCTCGCGCTCAAGGTCCAGACGAGGAGCGGCCAGACGAGATAGAACTGCTCCTCAATCGCGAGCGACCAACTGATGCCGAGAATGCCATGCTGGAAGTCGCCATGCCAGGCGATCGGGAAGTTCGAGAGATAGAGCCAGTACCAGATCTCCGATCCCTCGATGCGACCAAAGCGATCGAGCTTCTCACGGATCACCTCGGAGCCGGACATGGACGCGATCCACGGCAGCAGGACGAGCGAGGCGACGATCACCGCGTAATAGAGCGGGAAGATGCGCAGCGTGCGGCGCGCGTAGAAGTTCCTGGCACGGTGAGGGTCCCCCTTCGCATCGAGCAGGATGCCCGTAATCAGGAACCCGGAGAGCACGAAGAAGAGATCCACCCCGCTCCAGCCGAAGTCAACGCACCAGGCGAAGACCCGGTCGGCCTTGTCCGGCGAGAGCCAGATGAGCGTCTGGTGATGGAGCATCACCAGCAGGATGGCCATGCCCCGGAGACCATCGAGGGCCGGGATATGCCGCCCGGCCGAGGGGCGGCTGGATGGCGCCAGGGCCCACGAGGACGGCGGCGGATCGGCCATGTTCGCCCCGGATCTTGCAGTCCCGCCGTTCGGATGTCCAATAGAGGGTGACATGAACTCCCTGCTCATCGTCATCAGCGTGACCCTCGCCGCATCTCTTTCGAGATTCGATCAGGAGGCGGGTGGTCCGATTCCGCCTGACACGGAAGGTGCGGCGCAGGAGAAGTCGCCCGCCGAGGCGAAGCCCGACCCGATCATCGCCGACGATGCCGGGATCCTGCGGGGCCCGAGCGTCGGAGCGCATCAACCCCCGACCGCGGCGCCGCGTCCGATGGGTCGCGCGTCCCTGGTCAATCGGACCTTCGAGGGCCGCATCGTGCCGGTTGAGGGTGAGCCGGAAGCTGCGGCGCTGCGGGCCCTCGATCTGAGTGAGTCGGCGCGGCAGGCCGTCGATTCGATCGTGACGCGCCGAATCGAGGCGTTCGACGAGCTGGTTCGCACGAACTTCATCGAGATCGAGCGGGGCGCCGCAGCGCTGGCCCGGCTCGAGCATGTCACCAGCGGCACCGAACGCTGGGCCGCGCTCATGGAGTTCTCCGAGGCCTGGAAGGTCTTCGAGCCGTGGCGCGATCGCGGAAGTGTGATCGACGAGGTCGGTGACGCCGTGCCACGGGCGCAGCGACTCCAGGCGCAGCGGATGGTGCGGGCCTATCGCATGGCGCTGCTCCGCGAGCGAGCGGAGGATCTTGGCATCGAGCGAACGAGCGCTCAGGTTCAGGCGCATGTGCGCCTTGAACAGTTCGCGGTGCTGCTTCAAGAGTCCTTTGAACGCCAGCAGCGCCAGGGAAGTGAAGCGCTCGAGCAGGTCGCGCGTGAGTTGCAGCTCACACCGGAGCAGGCTGAGCAGGCGCGCACGATCTTCGGCGCCCTCGCTGAACGGGAGTTGCGCCGCGAAGCCACGGGATGGGATCGCTTCCGAGCGCTCGCGAGTTTCATGGAGACTCTGGAGCCGGCGCAGCGGGTGCGAGCGTGGCGCTATCTCAGGCGAGCCGACGACTCGGGCATGGAGCCGATGACCGCGCCGTGATGGTGCCTGAAGCACTCACTCAACCCACTGTCCGCCGCGCCATCGGGCGCGCTCCACATCGACACCGAGCTCCGGTCCCGGGCGAAGCGGATCACACGCCACCAGCGGCTCTCCCCCTCCTCGAAGCAGGTCCTGCACCAGCGAGCGCCGGCTCTCGAGCATGGCCGATTCGAGGAACATGAGTTCCATCATCCGAACATCGGTCTCGACCGGTCGATCTCGAAGACCCGCGATCGCGTTGCGAAGCCCCGCGGCCCCGCCCTCAAAGTGATCGCCGTGGAGTTCGACCATCTCGGAAACCTCTGGGTTCGCGAGCAGTTCCCGCGCGCGAGCCCCCTGCCCGCGCCGATAGGCGGCGAGCAATTCGCCGAAGAGTGCCGCCTGCGGAGAACTCGCACGCACACCCTGCCGCGCTTCGCTCCCCCCGCGCAGGGCCATGCTCAATCGAATGAACTTCGATCGCTCCGCCGGACGATCCGCCAGTGATGCGAGCGCCAGCGCCGCCGATGCCCCGAGGCCCTCGGGATCGAGCGCACCTGCCAAGCCGTAGAGCTCTCGCGCGAGGTCACGCTCTTCCGGCGTCCGCGCCCGAGCTTCGACTTCCTCGGCCAGGGTGAAGTACTCCATCGGCCGCGCCGGTTCGAGCGCCGCCAGTCGCTGCTCGACGGTCGGCGGGAAGCGACGGCCGGCACCCTGCGGCTCGCGCGCCGCCGCGATGGACATCGGCGACAGCAGCACGCACACCACTCCACAGAGAAGAAGTGGAGCGGAGATCTGGGCCATCGCTCGCCTGCGCCGTGCCAGGAGCCGTCTCATGCGCTTCCTCCAGTGCCGGGATCGAGCAACAGGCTCTGAATGACGATGCGCGCCCGCTCGATGATGACCGCCTGCTCGAGGACCGTCGTGGCATGAGACGCCTCATCCATCGCCCGCTCGACGAGCGTCGTCAGCGCCGCGCTCAAGGTGGGGCGATCGGCGACGGCGATGAACACCTCGAGTTCAAAGACGCGCCACAGCATCGCCACGAGGCGCTGCGGCTGATCGGCGGCGAGCGAGAGGCGTGCCCGATCGCGGCGATCAAGAACAGTGAGCGTCGCCGGAACTGGACGAAGCACCGCCCGGGTCTCGGCGCGCTGTCGAAGGAGTACGGCGAGGGCCTCGAGCGCCTCGACGGGATCCTGGACATCACGCAGCGACTCGGCACCACCCCCCTCGGCCTCCACGCGCTCCGCATGGGCCGCGCTGCTGCGCACGAGCAACGCCTCGACACCATGCCATGGATGCGCGGAGAGACGAAGCCGATGACCAAGAAGCGCCGAGAGCGCCGTCGCCCGGAAGCGCGGATTCGTGTGGGGCGGCATGCGCTCGCCCGTCAGGCGCTCGATGAACCTCGCATGGGTCATTCCTGGCGCCCCGAGCGTGGTGAACTGATCGACCAGCTCCTGCGCAACGCGGCGCGCCTGCCCGAAGCGATCGATGATGACCCCTTGCGCCGTCGATCGCAGCGAGGGTGGCTCTCCGACGAGCGCCTCGCGGACAAGCCGAGCGGCGTCGATCGGCCCAAGATCACTCGCCGACTCGACGCGTCGGCGTCGAATCGCGTCGATGCGCTCTTCGAGTGACTGCGCCTGCTCGAGGCGACGCGCCAGCAGGCCGTCGGTGCCCACTTCGCCATTCGGCGGCGCGACTCGACCACCGGGAGCGAGACCGGCGAGCGGCGGACGAGACATGGCCGTCTCGAGCGTCGCCATGCGCTGTGCCGCCTCGATGGATCGACCATCGAGAAGCCACGCGCCGACTACGCCGACTGCCGCGAGTCGATCGAGTTCAACGGCATGGGCAAAGGCCTTCTGCGCCGAGTCGGAAGAGCCCTGAAGCATCGTCTCAAGCGCTTGGCGACCGGGCGCCTGGCGCTCGCCGAGGGTGCCCGAACGGGCCTTGGCAAGGAGCGCACTCCGGCGGTCTAGCAACTCGCGCGGCGCGCGAGGCACCGGTTCCACGCGCTCCGATCCCGGGCGGAGCGCGGCAAGGATGCGCGAGAGCGCCGCCTGGCGCTGCTCGCGCGTGGCGCGCTCGCCCACCATCATGTCGGCATCGAACCATGGGGCCGAGCGATGCTGTCGGAGAATGCTGGCGAGCGCCCAGAGGCGCGCGGGCTCGATCGAGGCATCGAGCAACCACTGCTCCCAGCGCCGACGCGCGGCCTCGGTGGTCCGGACCTCGGGGCGCCAGTCGACGAGCGTCAGCAGGCGACCGAGGAGATCGGCGCTCGTTCCCGGGAGATCGGTCCGCATCGGCCGTCGCACGATCGCATCGATCGCGCGAAGCCATGCATCGTTGGCCTCTTCAGGCGTGCGGAGCTGCTGCTGCGCCTCGATCCACGCCTCCATCCGATCAAAGTCCTCTTGCGAAGTCCCTCGACCGACCCGTTCGAGGATGCCTGTCAGTGAGCGATCGAGCCATCCCGCGGCGAATCGCTCGAACGCATCGCCCCGTCCATCGGCGGGTGCTACTCGAATGGAGGCGAGTGCCTGATGCACTTCCGGTGAAAGGCCGGGCTCCGAGAAAATGGCGCCGACAATCCCCGCACCCCAAGCCCCGGCGCGGATCGACGCGGGATCATCAGGCGTCATCCCGGCGCTTGCTCGAAGCGGTTCGAGCAGGGCTTCCGCGAGGGAGGCGTCATCCACGGGCCGAACCACCGCGAGCGTGCGCTCGACGAGGCCGCGGCGGAGATTGCGATCGAGGCGCGGCCACGCCATCGCGATGGTGCGCTGAAGATCGGCCCAACGAGCGCGGTCAGCGAGGATGCTGCGCGGATCCCCGGCCATCGCCTCAAGGCGACTCGCCGCCACGCGCGCCTCGGCGATCGCCTGCATGAATGCCGGCGAGTCGAGAGCCGCCTTGAAGGTCGGCGCTCTTGGGTAGGAAACCGGAACTGACGCCACCGTGCTATCGCGTGGCCTGCCCGATGTGCTGCTGCCTTCGCTGGTCGCACGGGCGGGCTCCCGTCCCGAGCGACCTCGCTCATCGGTGGCGTCGCCGGTCCTGCTTAGGGCCGAGGCACGATCCGCAGAGTCACCCGCTCCTGCTCGCCCCGCCTCCCGCTGCGCCCGAGCGTGTTCCGCCGCATCGCTCCCTCGAGCCTTCGATGGAAACTCGCCCCAGATCAGCAGCACCAGTTGCGCAAGCAGCAGCACGGAGAGCACGAGGAGTGTCGAGACCACACCGATGAGCACTCGATCGCTGCGCGAGAGTGCAGGGCGGGAGGACGACTCGACCAAGGCGGCCGCGCCCAAGGCCGACCTCGTCTTCGCCGTGGTGGTCGCCTGCGCGCCCGATGTGCCAGATCCGTTCGACGACGACGCGAGTGATCGAATGGCCGCATGGAGCCGACCATCTCGCGCCGCGTCAGCAAGCCCGGCCAACACGCGCGATAGGCCAGCGGACGAGACTCCATAGCGCTGGGCGAGGACTGCGAGGCGCATCCGCGCCGAGGCGTTCCACCCACCATGGGCGAGCAGCACCGAGAGCACCTCGCGGTCGAAGTCGGTGAGCGCGAAGTGGCTCGGCCCTTGCGCCCCATTCGCTCCATTTGCCCCACTCGCCTTGCTCGGCTTGTTCACCTCACTCATGGAGCGCACCTCATGGCGTCGGCTCCGCGCGCGAGTGATCGGCGGCCGACCGAACGGACCCCGACTCATCGGGGCCGATCGCCGGTACTCGTGCATTGATCGCCCGCAGTTCAGGTCCCCAGGGTTCGGGGCCCCAGTCGGGAATCAATGCCCGATGCTGATTGAGTACGCGTCGCGCCTGTACCGGATCGGTGCGAGCGAGCGCCCGCACCTGGCGCACTCGGGCGTCGAACCACGCCCGATCGCCAAGTGTCGTTCCGGCGAGAATCATGCGCACACACTCAAGGAGGGTCGCATCGTCGCCCGCCCGCTCAGCAACGCGCGAGGTGAGTTCGAGGAGCTGCGCGTCGACCGACCGCCTCTCGCGCGCCTCGGCGAGCACCTTCAGGGCGATGTCCACACGCGGTCGTTCGCCATCCGCAGGAAGCGCTGCCGCCGCCTCGCCCACCGCCAGCGCGATGGCGTGGGCCGCAGTGTCATCAAGCGCTTCGCCCTCGTCGGCGAGTATCGCGGCGCCCATGTCGATGACCAGCCCACGCTGCTCGGGGCGAGCGTTTCGCTGGGCCGACCGGAGAATCGCGCGACGCCCAAGGCGAACGGAAAGCTGTGCGACCTCGCGCCCACCGTCGGCTGAGGCCGCCTGCGACTCGAGCCCTCGGAGCAAGCCCATCGCATCTTCGAAGCGACCTTCGAAGGCGGCCAACTGCATCTCGCGCAGTCGCAGCTCGCCCTCGATGTCGTCGAGTTCGAAGTCACCCGAAGCGCCACGCGCCCGAAGTTCGGAGAGCGCCGCATGAGCCTCGACGGGCTGTTCGAGGCCGGTCAGGAGCGCCACTTCGGCACGGCGTCGCAGCCAGATGCGCCGCATCGTCATGGTGGGGGCGTCCTCGGCGCGAGCGACCTCGAGGTAGCTTCGCGCCGCATCGCGTCGCTCATCCTCCCGGCCCCGCCTCACGCGCTGGTAGAGGATCTCCTCCGAGGCGACGAGCGCGTCGATCCACGCCGGTGAACCGCGCGGAATCGAGCGAAGCCGATCGAG
Source organism: Phycisphaeraceae bacterium (assembly GCA_019636735.1). Classification (NCBI taxonomy): domain Bacteria; kingdom Pseudomonadati; phylum Planctomycetota; class Phycisphaerae; order Phycisphaerales; family Phycisphaeraceae; species Phycisphaeraceae bacterium. The sequence goes on along the minus strand of JAHBWY010000004.1, from coordinate 423,604 downwards.
CGCCGCGGTGTCGGTGCTGCGCTCGCCTCGAATCCGCGTCACCTCCGCACGGAGCGCCTGGGCGCTCTCCGGGAAGCGCTCGAGCAGTCGATCGAAGATTCTCTCGCGAGCCTCTTCGAGGGCCCGCCGATCGGCACCGCTGGCCCGCTGCGCCGCGCGCTCCGCCGACTCAGCCGCAAGCCAGAGGCTCTCGGCCGCCCGCACCGGAGGAAGCGACTCCGACGCCTGCTCGAAGAGCACGCTCGCATCGGCGAGGGAGTCTGCGCCGACCATGCTCCATGCCGCAAGATGCCGCGCGGATGCGACTCCCAGCGGCGTCGCCGCGGCATCTGACTCCGAGGCCGCGCCTCGCAGGATTGTGGCCGCGCGGAGGAACTCCGCCCGCCGAGCCTCAATGGGCGTCTCCGGTGGAAGTGCGAGCGCCGCCGTGTAGGCGCGAATCCCGCGCAGGTACCCGCCAACGAAGCCCCCTTCCGGCAACGCGAAGGCGGGCAGGAGATCGGCGAGGGCCAGCGCTTCAGCGAGCGCCTCCTGCGCACCCAGCACGGCCAGCGCTGACTGCACGAACCCGACGGCTTCCGGACGCGCGAGCACCTCGGGGCTGCGGCACTCAAGCACCGCCAGGCGAATCCACGAAGGAGGAACAACGCCCTTGAGCGCCAGCGCATTCAGCCACTTCGAGGCGAGGTCAAATGGACGCCCGAGCGCCAGTGCATAGAGACGCCATCCCGGTGCGCTTCGCCGAAGCGTCGGCGCTGCGCGGGAGTCTTCAAGCAATGCCCACCATGGCGCTGCGGCCTCCGGCCCTTCGAGTTGATGGCGCGACAGCGTGGCGCCGAGGAGCGCGCTCGCATAGAGGTCCTCGCCCAGCCGATCCATCGAGACATCCTCGGGACGAGGATCTTCGAAGCCCGTATCAAGAAGCGCAATGAACTGTTCGAGCGCCTGAAGCGTGCGCGGTCTCCAGGCATCACCCCGCTCGGTCACCCAAGTGGAGCGGGCCAGAAGGGCTCCGTGCAACAATGCCCACGCCTGCACGAATCGCGCCGTTTCGACAATCTCCCGCTTGCGATCCACCGCATCGAGGAGCTCCTCCGCCTCGATGCCCACACTCCGATCGAGCCGCCGCGCATCATCGCGCAAGTCGATCTCGAGGCGCCGCCGCATGCGATCGGCATCGGCGGCGAGCGCGGCGAGCTCGGGAAGAAGCTTGGCTGCATCTCCCTCTGGTGCGGCACCGAGGCGCACTTCGTCCGCCCTCCGCTCACCTCGCCGAAGCCTTGCGCGGAGAAGCTCCACATGCAGCTCATCCGCGTCAACAGCGGGAAGCAGCGGACGAAGACGCTCCGCAACGGACGACGCCACATCGACGCCGACGAGATCGCGACGAAGGCGCTCGAGCAGCACGCCTCGCAGGCGCTCGGCGAGATCCCGGCGATCGAGGTCGGCCGTCTCCCTCGCCAGTCGATCCTCGAGCAGGGCCTGAAGCAGTCGATCCTGTGCCTCACGCTCGAGCCAGAGCGTCAGGCGCTCATCGAGCTCGCGAGCCGTGGGCGCGCTTCGAGCAGCCTGCGGCTGCGGCGCCATGGCGCTCACTGCCGGCGCGACCGGAGCCGCGGCCGCGGCGAGGATCAAAACGAGAAACCCGCCCAGCCATGGGCGCTCAGACTCCCATCGACTGCGCGCGCGTCGCCCGCTCACTCCGTGAAGCGATCGGTTCGCCCGGAGAGTCATGGCCCATCCTCACCGGGAAGGTAGGTCACCTTCTCAAAGCCGATGTCATGCGCCACCTGCATGACCATCGCTGCCGCGCCGACGGTCGGCCCCGGATGCACGCGCACGAAGAGACCCTCGCTCCGCGAAAGCCCACGAAGCGCATCTTCGAGAGAGAGCCGATCGGCGAGACGCCGAGTCCCAAGGATGAAGACATCCTGGCCCGCTTCACGACGGACTTCGACAATCTGCGGCGCGAGGTCCTGCGCGCCGCCACCTCGGGCGCCGCCAAGCAGCGGCATCAATCGATCTTCCGGCTCACCGGCGGCGGTCGTGAAGAGGAAGTAGCAGAGGAGCAGGAAGGTCGCGTCGATCATCGCCGCCACGCTCAGCGTGATGCGCGATCGTCGTCGGGATCGTTGGGGCGAGAGACGCATTCAGCGACCTGGTCGTACCGCGAAGGTGACTCCGTCGATGCCCTCGGCGCGAAGCGCCTCGACCAGCGCGTTGAGCGACGACGCAGGCGCTCGATGGTCGGCTCGGACCACGGGGCGAAGTGGCGCTCCGTCGCCCCGGGCGAGCCGCTCGGCTCGAGCCCGCGCGGCAATCCGGCCCGCGGCCTCGGGCGGCATCACTTCGTCGAGCACCATGATTCGACCATCGTCGCGCAGATTGATGATGAGCCCCGGCTCATCGCCTCGCCCTCGCTGGACTCCGCGCTCCCTCGGCAGCTCAAGCTCGACGCGGACCATGGCGGCCAGTTGCGTGGTGGTGAGAAAGAAGATGAGCAACTGAAAGACAATGTCGATCAGTGGCGTCATGTCCATCTCGAGCGTTCGAGGCCGGAAGGCCGTGGTCCGAAAGATCATCCGCGACGCTCCCCACCGCTTCGGGGCATGGCACCGGAATCGACCAGGAGCACCATCTCGTCCATGAGTGCGCCAGCCTCGGCGGCGTAGGCATCGATCCTGTTCCGCAGCCACGAATAGACCGCCACGCAGGGAATGGCCACCACCAATCCCTGGAAGGTCGTGATGAGCGCAAGTGAGATGTTCGATGCAAGCCGCGCGTAGTAGTCGCTGTCACCGACGGCGCTCGTCGCCACGGTGTCGAACGCACCGATCATGCCGAGCACCGTGCCGAGCAACCCAAGAAGCGGCGCGACGGTCCCGATGGTGGCGAGACCGTCGGTCGAGCGGTAGAGGCGAGCGACCTGCTCTTCCCCAGCCTCGCGCAGAGCGTCCTTCATCTCGAAGGCGCCGAAGGGGCTTCTCAGGTAGCGCACGAGTCCGGGACCGAGCACTCGACAGAAGAAGGAGTCATTCGCCGGATCGGCGCAGTAGGCCGCGGCAGCTTCGACCTGGCGCTGTCCGAGCATCTGGCGCACCGCGCGGATGTCATCGGGAGGCAGCAGCGCCGCGCGTCGGATGAGCGCCGCGTGGATCACCACCAGCGCCACGGCGGCCACGCTCAGCAGGATGATGAGCCATCCGATCACTCCGCCGCCGGCAATGAACTTGAAGAGCGCCGAGTCGGTCTCGGCCACGATGAGGTGCGTCAGCATGATCATGGAGTCTCGGGAAGGATCGATCGGGCGCGGCGTCGGAGTTCAACAGCCTCCTGCGACTCTCCGAGGCGCTCGCTCGCGTCGGCGCTCAGCAGCAGGGCGCGGCGCGCGAGATGGGGCTGCACTTCGGCGAAACGCGCGGGCAGGTGCATCAGTTCGAGTTGAGCCGCGAGGGTGGCTTCGGGGGTCCCGTCGAGCAGCAGACCGCTTCCCGCCGCGAAACGCGCCCACGCCTCGGTCCACTCCGGCATCCGGCGTCGAAGCGAGGCGAGGACATCGCGCGCTCGGGCTCGCTCCGCAGGATCGGCGCTACGAGCTGCACGAAGCGCTCGAAGAAACTCGTCCATGCGACGCGCCTCCTCGCTCACACCCTCGGCGCTTCGCGCGCCACCTCGTGGTGGAGCCGGCGCTGGCGGCGGAGCAATCGACGGATCGACGATCGACATGATCATGTCACGCCAACTCGCGAGTTCCCCATCTTCGCCCACGCGAACGGCGCGAAGAACCTCGAGGAGCCGCGATCGCTCCGCATCGTCCGTCGGGAAGGGCGGGAGCACCGGACAGAGCCCCGTAGCGTCATCGACGAGCGCACGGCGCTCGAGCATGCCCGTCGGTCCGGGCTCGACCCAGGTCTCAAGCGCCGCGTCCCTGAAACCGGCGCGGCGCAGACGACTTGCGTCAAGCCAGGCGCGCCAGGCGCGGGGCCGATCATCGGCTGCGAGCGCAAGATGCAGGTCAACCAGCGCGGCGATGGCGCCAGTTGGGCCCTCCGGCGCATCAAGCGTCCACGCAGGCCCAAGCGCCTCGGCCGCAAGTCGCGCATCGCCTCGAACAAGGCGAAGTCGCGCCCGCCACAGGCGCTCGCCCTCGGCGAGCCACGCGGGAAGTTCAACTGGCGTTGCGCCGTCAACGGCGACCCGTGCCACGCGATCCCAACCGAGACGCTCGGAGGATTCCAGCGACGAACCCTGCCCCGCCGCGGGCGGTCGCGCTGGCCCTGCGCCGGGAGCGATCACCGCGCGACGAACGGTCACGCCGCCCCGATCCATGGCCGTGATCCGACCCTCGACGAGATCGCCGGATCGAAGCTCGACCACATCGGCGCTCGCGAGTTGAACGAGCCCAGTCGTCGCCCCCAGTGCCACCAGTGCCAGTAGAGCGGTCACCTTCGAAGCACGATCGCGCGCTGCGCCATGCTCCACCACTCGCTTGAGAGCAATGCACGGGGACACCGGCCAGTTCACTTCGCGCCTCCGAAGGGAATGAGCCGGAATGCACCACCCGTCTCGTCCGCCAGAGCGCGGAGCAAGCGCTCGTTGAGTCGGTCGCTGATCGCTTCAGCCAGCCCGCGCGGTGCCCCCGATCGTCGAAGGTCCTCCCAGACCTCGACCAGCCGATCGACTTCATTGTCGGCGCTGCTGAGTCGAGTGCGCATGTCGATCTCGGCATCGGCCAGCACACGCTCCTCCTGCGGAATGAGCAGCGGCGACCGATCCTGGAACTGAATGCAGTGAATCACGATGGGTCGTGCCCGCCGCAGGGCCTGAGCCAGCGCCATCGACGCCTGCTTCGGCGGGATCTCACCGTCGGTCATGAAGAAGATCGCGTCGGGAGCGACATCGAGCGAGAGCAGGTGATTGAATCCGTGGATCGGTTCGGTCCCCCCTCCGGGCCCGATCGGTCTCGCCCATCGAATGAAGCGTTCAAGGTCACCGCGACGGGCCCGCGCCCATCCCTCCTTGGCCGTGGGGAACGCCCGCGCACTCGTATCGAAGAAGACCACGCAGAAACTCGCCGAGTCGGGCAACTCGCGAAGACTGCGAAGGAGTTCATCGGCCAAGCGAATCCAGCGCCCATCAAAGGCCATGGAACCGCTCTTGTCGATCACATACCCGAAGCGCGTGCCGCGCGCACGAACGCCAAAGAAGGTCGTTCCGCCAGTCCCGCTCCCAAGCCCGGGGTCTCCGCGCCCCTGCCCGGTACCGGGTCCGAGCACACCATCGCCCGCGCCGGTACTCAGCGCACCCAAGTGGTCGAGCGCACCTGAGTCGCCACCGGCGACGGGAGTGTCGGGCAGATCCAGCGGATCGCTTTCACCCGAGGCCGCCTCAATCGCGGGTTGGGTCGGATCGGGGAGACGCGCCTCAAGCAACTGGTCGAGACCGACATCGGGCAGGAGCGCGATCTCCACGCCTCGCACGCTGCCTGCGGCGGGCTGGGGGCGCTCGATCACCACGAGCGCCAGCCACACCATGAGACTCAGGTGAATGGGCAGCGAAATGCCGATACCGAGAAGCAGCCATCGCTGTGCTTTCCAGAAGTCGATCGCCCGCCGGGAGAGCTCGGGTGAGTCAGGGGGTGCCGCAGTGCGATCAGCGGCAGCAACCCTTTCAGCGACGGGCGAAGGGTGTGGCATGCGCGGGTCTCAGTGCGGCGAGGCCCGGGGCGACACACGCCTGCACATGGCGATTCTACGGCGTTTGCTGCCATCCTCTCTGCGGATCCCGAGCCTTCGACTTCTCCGATCCCAGAGGGCTCGCTTGACCAGAGGCACGCGCCGTCGTCCAATCACCTTTCCACGGGTCGCGGTGGGTCTGACCCAGCGTCCCATCGGATGATCCCACCGCACGCGGACCAGCGCCTCATGTCACGCCCATCAGCCGATCGTTCGCCTGCCGTCTCGACCACGCCCGGCGCCGCACCCGCTCCGACGAGGCCCGCGCGGGGTCCCTACCGGCGCGTTGTGCTCAAGGTGAGCGGCGAGAGTCTCGCCGCTCCGGGCCAGCTTGGCATCGACACCGATGAACTGCGGGCGATCGCCGAGGAGATCGCGCAGGCGAAGCTCGCCGACGAAGGGCTCCAGATGGCGGTCGTCGTCGGTGGCGGCAACATCGTTCGAGGCGCCAGGCTCGCCGCCGAAGGTCGCATCAATCAGAGCACGGCGGACTACATGGGCATGCTGGGGACCGTCATCAACGGCCTCGCGCTGCGCGAAGCGCTTGAGCAGTGCGGAGTGCAGAGCCGCGTCATGAGTGCCATCACCGTGACTGCCGTCGCCGAGTCCTTCATCAGGCTCCGGGCACTTCGACACATGGAGAAGGGTCGCGTCATCATTCTGGTCGCGGGCACGGGCAATCCCTTCTTCACCACCGACACCTGCGCGAGCCTCCGCGCGATCGAGCTCAATGCCGAGGTGCTGCTCAAGGCGACCAAGGTTGACGGCATCTACAGCGCCGACCCGCGGACCGATCGCACGGCGGTGCGCTTCGAGCACCTCACTTTCAAAGACGCGGTCGATCGTCGGCTGCGCGTGATGGACCTCACCGCGCTGACCATGTGCATGGAGCATGGTCTCCCGGTCTGCGTCTTCGACTTCAAGACCAAGGGCAACATCCGCCGGGTCATCGCCGGCGAGCGTATCGGCACGCTCGTCGCGAATGAGTAATCCGCTCGGAGAAGGGATTCGTCATGGACATCGATACCGTCCTCCTCGAGTGCGAGGATCGCATGAACAAGTCCGTCGAGCACCTGGCGCGCGAACTGCGCGGGATGCGGACGGGCCGCGCCTCGACGGCCCTGCTTGAGTACCTCAAGGTGGACTACTACGGATCGAGCACCGATCTCCGCGAACTGGCGGCGATCAGCGTGTCCGAGGCCACGCAGCTCGTCGTCAAGCCGTTCGACCCTGGCGCTCGTGCGGAGATCATGAAGGCCATCGAGAAGGCGGGGTACAACCCGATGTCGGAAGGCGGCATCTTCCGGGTCAATGTGCCGCCGCCCAGTGCCGAGCGGCGCCGACAACTCGGCGGGCAGGTCAAGAAGCTTGCGGAGGACACCAAAGTCGCCATCCGCAACGAGCGGCGCGATGCCAACAAGCAGATTGAACAGATGCTCCACGACAAGGTGGCGGGCGTGACGGAGGACTCAGCCAAGAGCGCCAAGGCCGATGTCGACAAGCTGACCCAGGATCACACCCACAAGGTCGAGGAGATGAGCGCCAAGAAGATCTCGGAGATTGAGGAGATTTGACGATGGTCGGGGTCACTGCCGCTGGGAGCAGGGCGATCAGCGCGTACGGCGGGATCATCTCCCACTGCATCGGCTTTCACCGATCTTCATTCCTCGTGGCGCTGATCGCCGCGTCACTGCTCGGACTCACCCCGCTCTCCGCGGCCCAGACTCCTCCGGCGGGCGCCGCCGTCGAAGAACTGCCGATCCTTTCGATCGAGCGCGCCGGCCAGCGCGTCACGCACTCGGCGCGCCTTCGACTTCCATCCACGCCGCTTCCCGATCTCGATGGCGCCGGCGCCGTGGTCATCGAGGGCGACGGTCTCGTCATCGACCTCGATGGCGGAGTCTTGCGCGGCACCGCGGATTCGGTCGAACCCTGGGAGCGAACGGGGACGGGAGTTGTCCTGCGAGGTCGCGGGATCACTCTCCGCAACGGCTCGATCCGGGGGTTCAAGGTGGGCATTCTCGCCAGCGGCTGTGATGAGCTGCACCTTCACGATCTCGATGTCTCGGGCAACTGGGGCGAACGGCTCTCCAGCAGCAGCGCCGCCGAAGACGCCGGAGACTGGCTCTGGCCCCATCGCAACGATTCCCATGAGTGGCGCACCCGCTACGGCGCCGCGATCTGCGTCGAGCGCTCCGATCGCTGCCGGATCGAGCGCGTCCGCGCCGTCGGCATGGGCGCTCAGAATGGCATCGTTCTCGACCGCGTGAACGACTCGATCGTCGCCGACTGCGAGTGCTCCTTCCTCTCCGGGTGGGGGCTGGCGCTCTGGCGATCTAGTCGCAACACGATCGCCCGCAATCGCTTCGACTTCTGCGTGCGCGGCTACAGCCATGGTGTCTACAACCGAGGCCAGGACTCCGCAGGCATCCTCCTCTTCGAGCAGTGCTCGGACAATGTCATCGCCCTCAACTCCGCGACCCACTCCGGCGATGGAATCTTCATCTTCGCGGGGCTCGAAGCGCTCGGCCCCGAGTTGCCCGAGGAGGCCGAGGCCACCGACCCGGCGATGACCTTCTCGCTCGGCCGCGGGTGCAATCGAAACCTCATCATCGGGAACGACTTCTCCGATGCCGTGGCGCATGGGATCGAGGTGACCTTCTCCTTCGATACGATCATTGTGCTCAACACGCTGCGCCGCTGCGGAATCACCGGCATCTGGGGGGGCTACTCGCAGGGCACTCGCATCATGGCGAATGTCTTCGAGTCCAACGGCTCAACGACGAACTCCGGAGAGGAAGCGGCCATCTCGATCGAGCATGGCTCCCGGCTGCTGATCGCCCAGAACCAGTTCCGAAGCCAGGGCGTCGCCATCAAGCTCTGGTGGGATGACGATCGCGAACTCCTTCGGAAAGCATGGGCCCGCGCCAACGGCGCCGAGTGCCGCGAGAGCGTGGTTGTTGACAACACCTTCGTTGACTGCGGAATCGGGCTCCAGAGCCGGGAGTGCACTTCGATCTTCGTCGCGGGCAATCGAACGGAGCGCGTTGCGGTCGAGGTCGACGCGCTCCCTCCCATCGATCGCGTGGAGGCCGCTCAAATCGAGGCGGTCAAGACACTCCGCGAGGAAGCCAAGGGCAGCAGCGCCATGCTTCTCGCCCTCCGCGATCGACTCGACCGCATGCCTGGCCGCAGCGAGGCGATCGGAAGCCGCGCGTTTCTGGCGGGACGCGAGCACATCGTCATGACCGAGCGGGGCCCATATGACTGGACGGAGCCGCTGCTCATCTTCGATCGAAGCGAGGGGGGGACGGATCTCTGGAGGCTGCTCGGACAGGAGCCCTTCCGATCAGCCACAATTCGGGGCCCGGGCGGCGCGAGACTCGGCGGAGGGAGCGGCGGCCAGCCGATCGTCGTCTACTCCCCCTTCCCGAATCGCTTCACTTCCTACGAGTTGCGAGTCCATGTCGGCGAACAGCCTCAACCCATCGCGGTGCGTGGAGCGCTCTTCAACGCGGAGTGGGAAGCAACCTTCTTCGCCTGGACGGTCGATCCGCGCGAGGACCTCGAGGGGTGGCGCCAAGAGGCCACCCACGGAGTGCGCGTGCCTCTCAAGTCACTCGAACTGCGCTACGGTCACCGCGGCCCGTCGGATCTTGATGGCCCCGAAGATCTGAAAGGTGCGAGGCTCCCCGCGGACTTCTTCGGCATGATCGCCACCACCGAGGCGGAGCTTCCGGCAGGGCGCTATCGAGTCCGCACCTTGAGCGACGACGGCGTCCGCCTCCGCATCGACGGAAACACAGTGATCGAGCGATGGGACTGGCATGGTCCGACCGTCGACACGGCGGAGTTCGACATCGCGGAAGAGCGCCGCGTGCGCTTCGACTTGGAACACTTTGAACTCGATGGCTACGCCGTGCTCGTCTTCTCGATCGAGCAGATCGATGGTGAGCCAACCTATCGACCAGGTCGCCTGCCCTTCAGTGACCGCGCCACGCGGCCCGCGCCGCAGGGGCCGAGCGCGCCGCGGGTCGTTCCCCTCGGACGCCGCGGCGCCGAACAGGCAAACGACCCACCACCCTCTCCCGACGCCAAACCCACACCTGCCGCGCCTGGCGCGACGCCGGAGTGAACGCTCTCAGTGCGCTGCCCCGCCTGCCAACACGAGGAGTCGAAGGTCATCGACAGCCGCTCGGCCGAAGATGGCGCCTCCATTCGGCGTCGTCGGGAGTGCATGCGGTGCAGCCGTCGCTTTACCACCTATGAGCGGATGGAACTCCAGGCGCGCCTGGTGGTGGTGAAGAAGGATGGCTCGCGCACTCCCTTCGACGGGTCGAAGATCCTCGGCGGCATTCGCGCCGCGTGCGGAAAGCGCCCCATCTCGGAGAGTGACAAGGAGCAGATCGTGCAGCGCGTCGAGCAGGAGATCGTCAGGGACTTCGATCGCGAAGTGCCCAGCGTTGAGATCGGCCGGCGAGTCGCCGCGCACCTGCGTGAGCTCGACGAGATTGCCTATGTGCGCTTCGCCAGCGAGTACTTCAAGTTCAGCTCCCTCGATGAACTTCAGAAGGAGGTCGAGGAACTCCAGTCCCGGCCGAAGCCGCTTCCGAACCAAGTCCCACTCTTTGGCGATGGCCCGCGACCCGGCGGATCGCGGGAGTAGAAGCCTCGGAGCATCGTGATTGGAGGAGCCCGGTCACACAGGCCGCTTCCTCGAATCAATCGCCCATCCTCAGGCTCGCCGGAGGCGCAGGCTGTTGAGCACCACGCTGACGCTGGAGAGAGCCATGGCGGCACTCGCGAGAATGGGCGAGAGCAGCCAACCGGTGAAGGGATAGAGCACTCCGGCCGCAATGGGAATGCCGAGCGTGTTGTAGGCAAACGCCCAGAAGAGATTCTGGCGAATCGTTCGCATGGTGAGGCGCGACAAGGTGATCGCCTCGGCCGCAAGGCGCGGATCACCTCGCATCAGCGTGATTGGCGCGCTCTCGATGGCGATGTCCGTGCCAGTCCCGATGGCCATGCCGACATCGGCCTGCGCAAGCGCCGGGGCGTCATTGATGCCATCGCCCACCATGGCCACAATGTGCCGCTCCTCTTGAAGTGAGCGCACGGCGGCGACCTTCGCCTCGGGGAGCACCTCGGCCACCACTTCATCAACGCCCACGCGCCTCGCCACCGACGCGGCCGTACGACGGTCATCGCCGGTGAGCATCACGACGCGCACCCCCATTGAGCGCAGCGTGGCGACGGCATCGGGCGATGCGCTCTTGACGGGATCTGCCACCGCGATCACTCCCGCCATGGCGCCATCCACCGCGACGAACATCGGTGTGGCCCCCTGTTCGGCGAGCCGCCCGGCCTGTTCGGCGAGCGCTGTCGCCACGCCGTGCTCGCGCAGGAGCGACTCGCGCCCGATCAGAACTTCGCGCCCATCAACACGCGCCTGCACGCCATGACCGACGAGGGCCTTGAACGCCTCTGGCTCCACGAGAATGAGGCCCATCGCCTCGGAAGCGCGCACGATCGCCTGCGCAAGCGGATGTTCACTCCGCCGCTCCGCCGACGCCGCGATGGCAAGAAGCGACGCCTCGCTCCAGCCAGGCATCGGGTGGATCTCGGCGAGGGCAGGACGCCCCTCGGTCAAGGTGCCGGTCTTGTCAAAGACAACAGCATTCACCTGGTGCGCTCTCTCGAGCGCTGCGCCGCTCCGGATCAGGATGCCTCGCTCGGCGCCGCGACCTGTGCCGACCATGATCGCAGTCGGAGTGGCGAGCCCCAGCGCGCAGGGGCATGCGATGACGAGCACCGAGACGGCAGTCACGAGCGCCATGTTCAATCGCACCGCATCGGGTGCCGCGAACCACCATGTGATGCCGGCCCCCAGCGCGACCACCATCACGATCGGGACAAAGACGCCACTGATCCGATCGGCGAGTCGGGCGATCGGAGCCTTCGAACCCTGCGCCTCGCGCACGAGCCGCACGATCTGCTGAAGGGTCGTCTCGGCGCCGACTCGCGTCGCGCGAACCCGCAACGCTCCAGTGGTATTCAGCGTGGCGCCGAAGACCGTGGCCCCGATGATCTTCTCAACGGGCACGCTCTCGCCGGTGAGCATCGACTCATCCACAGCCGAAGCGCCCTCTTCAACACGGCCATCGACGGGGATCTTCTCGCCGGGTCGGACCAGAACCAGGTCGCCCGCGCGCACTTCGTCGAGTGGAACTTCGACCTCGGCGCCCTGCCGGATCACGCGCGCTGTTCTCGGGGCAAGTTGCACCAGTCGGCGAATCGCCTCGCCGGTGCGGTGCGATGCACGAGCCTCAAGAGTCCGTCCCAGGAGAATCAGCACGATGATCACCGCGGCCGCTTCGTAGTAGACAGGGGCCCCATGCGCGCGCCCGCCCTGATCCGAACTGAGCACGGTCATGAAGAACTCGGGGTGAATGGTGGCTGCAAGTGACGCGAGGTACGCCGCGCCTGTTCCAAGCGCCACGAGCGTGTCCATTGTGGCGCTCCCATGCAGAGCCGCGCGCCACGCCGAGCGAAAGATCGGCGCACCGCACCAGAACAGCACCGGCGTCGCGAGGAGACACTGCACCCACTCCGTGCCGGGCCGATTGAGGAGCGGAATCGCTCCGTGACTCATCGCGATCACCACCAGCGGCAGCGCGAAGAGCGCTCCGATGATCGTTCTCCACAGAAGGCTCCGGGCTTCTCGAAGCGCCGCGTTGTCGCCGCCGCCCGAGCCGCCGATCAGGCCACCGTGGTGGTGGTGGTGGCTGCCCTGACCATGGTCGGCACTCGCATCGTCAACGGAAGCGCCGACCCCGAACCCGATCGACTCCACCGCCCTCGTCAAGGAGTGCTGCGTCGCGGAACCGGGGGTGAAGTGGATCGTCGCAATGCGCGTGGCGAAGTTGACGCTCGCCGAGCCAACCCCGGGCTGGGCCAAGAGCTGTCGCTCGATGCGCGAAGCGCAGGACGCGCACGACATGCCCTCGATCGGAAGATCAAGGCGGCAGGACGCCGATGAGTGCTTCACTTGGCCGTGTGGCCCCTCGTCGGCCGGCAAACCCTGAGTTCCGCCTGAACCATGCTGTTCATCCGCGGCGCTCACGAGCCCAACCTCCCCCGCAGGAGAGGCTCTCTCAAGTCCCGCTGGGCGCGCTGGCCGTCGCCTTGGTGGCGCTGACGCTCGAGGTCGAGATCGTCAGTGGCTGAACCAATCGGAGCGTGGTGGCCGCGGCGCCCTCTCCGGATGGCGACGGACAGAAGCCCCCTCGGCAAGGCTTGCAGACACATCCCTGGGCAAAGAGCGTCACGGTGACCATGACCGCGACCGCGAGCGCCGAGCGCAGAATGTTGAAACGGACCGTGCTTCGGTGGGCGTGGCTCATGCAGATCTCCTCGGGCGACATCATCGCCGCTCGGGAGTTCATCGTCCAATCCGGCCGCGAACGGCCGAAAAATCGCTCTTCGGCGCCTCGTCGCCACGGCGATACAGTACGCCCCATGCCCGTGATCAAGCTGCCGGATGGCAGTGAGCGCACCTACGACTCCCCCGTCACTCCCGCCAAACTCGCCGCGGACATCGGCCCCGGCCTTGTCAAGGCGGCCATCGGCGCCAAGATCAATGGCGCCCTCAGTGACCTCTCGACGCCGATCAGCGCCGACAGCGCCGTCACGCTCCTGACCGACCGAGCCCGAGACGGGACGACTGACCCCGACGCCCTCTGGCTCATTCGCCACAGCGCGGCCCATGTCATGGCCGAAGCGATCGAGCGCCTCTATCCCGGGGTCCGGCTGGTCTACGGCCCGCCCGTCGAGAATGGCTTCTATTACGACATCGCCTTTCCCGATGGCCGCGCGATCTCCAGCGACGACTTCGCAAGGATCGAATCTGAGATGGCGAAGATCGTGGCTGAGAACCGTCCCTTCACGCGTTATGAGCTCGATGTCGCCAAGGGTCTCGAGAAGCTCCGTGGCGAAGGCAGCAAGTACAAGCTCGACAACGCCGAGAGGGCCATCGCCGCGGGCAGCACCTCGCTCTCCTGGTATGCGACCGGCGCGCCCGGTGCGAACTGGGAGGATCTCTGCCGCGGTCCGCATGTCCCCTCAACCGGACGGATCGGCGCTTTCAAGGTCATGTCGCTCGCGTCGAGCTACTGGCACGGCGATGAGAAGAGCGATCGCCTGACTCGCGTCTACGGCACCGCCTTCGCGCGGCGCGAGGATCTCGACGCCTACCTGCTCCAGCTCGAGGAGGCACGGAAGCGCGATCATCGCGTGATCGGCAAGCAACTCCGGCTCTTCGCGATCGATGAACTCGTCGGGCAGGGTCTCATTCTCTGGACGCCGAACGGCTCGGTGATCCGGCAGGAACTCCAGACATTCATCAGCGAGGAGCTCCGCAAGCAGGGCTATCACCAGGTCTTCACGCCACACATCGGTCGACTCGGGCTCTATCGCACCAGCGGGCACTACCCCTACTACCAGGAGAGCCAGTATCCGCCGCTGATTGATCCTGACGAACTTGCATCACTCGCCGCCGAGGGCTGTTCATGTGGCGAGCTTTCCAATCGCATGAAGGCGGGCGAGATCGACGGCTATCTCCTGAAGCCGATGAACTGCCCGCATCACATTCGCATCTTCGCGAGCGAGAAGCGGAGCTATCGCGATCTCCCGGTGCGCCTGGCCGAGTTCGGCACCGTCTATCGCTGGGAACAGTCGGGCGAGATTGGCGGCATGACCCGCGTCCGCGGCTTCACGCAGGACGATGCCCACCTCTTCTGCCGCGAAGATCAAGTTGCCGACGAAGTCCGGGGCTGCCTCGGGCTGGTGAAGCTCATCTTCTCGACCCTTGGCATGAGCGACTACCGCGTGCGGGTCGGCCTGCGCGATCCCGACTCGAGCAAGTATGTCGGCGATCCGGCGAACTGGTCGCGCGCGGAGGCGGCGTGTCGCGCGGCGGCCGAGTGGCTGGGCGTTCCCTTCACGGCGGAGGCTGGCGAGGCAGCCTTCTACGGCCCGAAGATCGACTTCATCGTGAAGGATGTCATCGGTCGCGCATGGCAGCTCGGCACCGTGCAGGTCGACTACAACCTGCCGGAGCGCTTCGACCTCTCCTATGTCGGCTCCGACAACTCTCTGCATCGACCGGTGATGATTCACCGTGCGCCCTTCGGCAGCATGGAGCGCTTCATCGGTTGTCTCATCGAGCATTTCGGCGGAGCGTTCCCGCTCTGGCTCAGCCCCGAGCAGGTGCGCGTGCTGCCGATCAGCGAGAAGAGCGAGGCCTACGCCGCCGAACTTCAGACGGCGCTTCGGGCGCAGGGACTTCGCGCCGGTCTCGACAGTGGAAGCGATCGCATTCAGGGTCGCATCCGGACGGCAGCCGAGGAGCGCATTCCCTACATGGCGATCGTCGGACCACGAGACGCCGAGGAGCGGAAGGTGAGCGTGCGAGTCCGCGGGCGACCGGAGAATGCCGGAGTGCTCGACTTCGCCGAGTTCGTGGATCGGCTGGTCGATGAGTATCGATCCCGGGGGGCCCGAACCCTCGCGAGCGTGCTTGCTCCTTGAAGGGCGGGATGAGGGCGCTGGGCCGCGATTGAGGTCGGCGGGCAAGCCCCGGGCCGTTCGGCCGGATGCGAACGCGAAGCGAGGTGGGACAAGCGGAAGATGGCACATTGAACGCAAAGAATGCATGGAAATCGGGGGTTGAGTGTTGCCTCGCCGCGATCGGGCCGATACCTTCCAGAAGTTGGCGGGAGCGTTTCCCGCCCGCGACTCCCGTGGATCAGGACTTCATCCGCTGATGATTCCCAATTTCTCTGCGACTGCATGAGCATGCGTGCCGTGCAGGTCCGAGTCGCCCCCGGTCAATCCGGTTCCGGTGCCCACCGCCGACGACGGTTCGTCGGTGCGGCGATTGTTCTGTAACCGTCATCACGAGGATCTTCGTATTCCCCCGTTCCCGCAACGCCGCCCGATGTCGCGCTATGACGCCCCGATGGGGCCGCGCATCAATGATCGCATCCGCATCTCCCCCATCCGGCTGATTGACCAGGATGGCACGGTAGTCGGAATCGTGGAGACCGATGACGCGCGTCGCCGCGCGAGCGAGCTCGGTCTCGATCTCGTCGAGATCGCCCCGGATGTCCGTCCGCCCGTCTGCCGGATCATGGACTTCGGAAAGTACAAGTACGAGACCGCCAAGAAGGAGAAGGCGAGCAAGAGCCGCACGAAGACCTCCGAACTCAAGGAGGTGCGCCTCGGTCGCTCCATGAAGATCGATCCCCATGATGTGGAGATCCGCATCAACCAGGCGCGTCGATTCCTTCTCGAAGGGCACAAGGTGCAGATCGTGCAGAACTTCCGCGGACGCGAACTCGCGCACAAGAGCCGAGGCGACGCCCGCATGGAGGACATTGCCCAGCGCCTCGGTGACCTCGGACGCGTCGAACTCGCGCCGCGATTGAACGGCAAGCGGCTCAGCATGATCATCAGTCCCGACCGCACAAGGATCGAGGCGTTCAAGCGCAAGGAAGCCTCGCAGCAGCCCGCCACCACGGGTTCCGCGGCTGTCGCGCCCCCCGCCGATCGTGCAAAGGAGTCCCACGAGGAGTCTCCCGACCGCTTGCCCGCCGCTTCGGAGAGCGGGGATCCCTCGCCCACCACCCCCCGTCCGGCGGCCGCCTCGCGGCCGAGCGAGGCGATGGAAGCCACCCCATCAGCCGCGTCGATCCCGAGCGAGTCCGCCCACGCTCTTATGCAATGACCTGACTGAACTTGACTTTGGTATGCAGCCGTGTGCATAATCATGCCCATGGTTGCCAGAGCCCATCGCTGCCATCTCATCGAGCGCATCATTGGTGAAGAGCGCATCGCCAGTCAGGCGGAGCTCCTTCGTCGTCTTCACGAACATGGCGTGGTCATCACGCAGGCAACGCTCTCGCGCGACCTGAGCGCCATCGGAGTGGTCAAGGGACCTCGCGGATATCAGCTCGCGGAGCCGGCGGCGGATGAGCGCGAGGGAGAGTCGGAGCACCTGGCTGCGGCCGTGCGCTCCCACCTTCGATGGGTGACCTGTGCGGGACAGATTGTCGTCCTTACCACGCCATCGGGGCACGCCTCCCTCCTCGCCGCGGAGATCGACAAGGCTCGCCTCCCGGAGAAGCTCGGAACCATCGCCGGCGATGACACGATCTTCGTGGCCTGCCGAGATCAATCGGCCGCTCGCCAGCTTTGCGAGCAGGTCCGCTCTTTGGCGGGACTTGAACAGGTCACGCCTCGCTCGGAGCGGCGTCGCCCGCTCGAGGTGCGACGCGCGTGACCCACGACCACATCACCGTCTGCATCGTCGGCGCTGCCGGGTACAGCGGCGCCGAACTGGTTGGCCTGTTGCTGAAGCACCCCGCGGTTCGACTCGCCGGACTCTTCGGCTCCGACCGTCGCGGTGGCACCCCTGAGCGATTCGACGCGCTTCATCCGCGCTTCCTCGGCGAGACGGAACTGACGATAGAGGCCGCCTCGGTCGAGGCGATCATGGCGCACGCCCCCGACGCGGTCTTTCTCTGCACCCCTCATGAGGCGAGCGTGGAGTTGGCCCCCGCACTGCGAGCGGCGGGCGTGGTGGTCCTCGATCTCTCCGCGGCCTTCCGGCTCCGCTCACCCTCGCTCTACCCCGAGCACTACGGCTTCGAGCACGGCGCCAGCGAACTTCTCGAGAGTGCGGTCTATGGCCTGCCTGAACTGCGCCGCGAGGAGATCCGGCACGCCGATCTCATCGCCTGCCCCGGCTGCTATCCGACCAGCGTCATCCTGCCCGTGGCGCCGATCCGCGCCGCGGGCCTGCTGCGCGAAGGAGGCGTGCTCATCGTCGACTCCGCCAGTGGTGTCAGCGGTGCGGGGCGCACCCCCAGCCTCAAGAGCCTCTTCTGTGAGGTCTCCTATCAGCCATACGGAGTCCTCCAGCATCGCCACGCGCCAGAGATGGCGCAGGAGTGCGGAGTGGAAGTGCTCTTCACTCCCCACCTCCTTCCGCTCGATCGCGGCATCGTGAGCACCATCCATCCGGCACTCGCCCCAGGCGTCGCCGCCGCCGATCTCCGCGCCTGCCTGCGGCACGCGTATGCCGAAGCTCCATTTGTCCGAGTCCTTCCCGAGGGGCGATGGCCTTCGATTGCCTCGGTGGTGCACACGAACTACTGCGACATCGCCGTTGGCTCCGATCGATCAGGACGACACGCCGTGATCGTGAGCGCCATCGACAACCTGCTGAAGGGCGCCGCAGGCCAGGCGGTCCAGGCCTTCAACATCCGCTTTGATCTTCCCGAGGGAACCGCCCTTTCCTCCACGCCACTCTCCGGGGTCTCAGGACGCACTTCATGACCAAGGCTCCACGCTCCAGCATCACGGTGATCAAGGTGGGCGGCGCCCTCCTCGACGATCCCCTCGCCACGCGCGCGATGCTCGACGCCGTCGTCGAAGCCGCGCGTCACGGATCACGATCGGCTGCCGCCGAAGCGCGCCCTCGGGTGAAGGCCCGCGAAGCGATGGACAGCGCGAACGGAATCATCATCGTGCACGGTGGCGGGCGCGCCGTCGATCGCCAGCTTGAACGCATGGGTCTCGGCACCGAGAGGCGCGATGGCATTCGCATCACACCGCCCGAGCAGATGGATCAGATTGCGGGAGTGCTCGCCGGGGTCATCAACACCGCGCTCGTCGGTCACTTCACCTCGCGCGGAGTTCCGGCGGTGGGACTCGGGCTCACCGATGGCCTCTGCTGTCGAGTCGAAGTGGCGCGGCGCTATGCCTTCGATCCCGGTCGCGTCGGCGAGATCACAGGAGGCGATGGACTTCTGCTCCAGCATCTTCTTCAAGGCGGGTTCCTTCCCGTGATGAGCTCCATCGGTCTCGATCCTGATGGTGGCCTTCTGAATGTGAACGCCGATGACGCAGCGGCGGCCGTTGCGGCGCTGGTGGGTGCGTCGACACTCCTTCTGCTGACCGATGTCCCGGGAGTGCGCGGTCTCGATGGCGAGATCGTTCCCTCGATCGACCGCGCTCAGGCGGAGTCGTGGATTGGTGAAGGCGTCATTTCCGGCGGCATGACCGTGAAGGTGCGCGGCGCCCTCGATGCCGCCGAACACGCGGGTTCCGCGGTCGGGCGCGTGCTGATTGCCTCGTGGAACGACCCGGCGACCCTGCGCGAGATTCTGACCGGTGGCCACGCGGGCACGCGCGTGATCGCATCCCGGGACCGATCGGTCAAGTCGTCGCCCGGTTCGACCGAGACCCCTGCGATGAAAGCGCCTTTGATCTCTTCAACCTCACACCCCACCGGAGCCCCTTGTGCCCACCACGCGTGAATCCACCCGTCCATCCGTTGAACTCGGCTGCAAGGACCTGCTCCGAATCACCGATCTCGCGGTCCACGAGATCCTTCCGCTGCTTGAAGATGCGCGGCGCCTGAAGGCCGACTACGCCCCTTGGCGACACGCTTTCGCGCAGAAGTCGATCGTGCTCCTCTTTGAGAAGCCGTCGCTGCGTACGCGCGTGAGCTTCGAGATCGGCTTCGCGAAGTTCGGTGGAATCGCCGTCTATCTCGATCACGAAACCCGGCCGATCGGGCAGCGCGAGTCGATCGCCGACTACGGCCACAACCTCGAGCGATGGGCCAATGCCATCGTGGCTCGGACAGCGCACCACGCCACCATCGAGGTCCTCGCGCAGAACGCGCGGATTCCAGTCATCAATGCGCTGAGCGATCTTCATCACCCCTGCCAGGCGCTCGCGGACTTCATGACCCTCGCCGAGCACGGGTTCAAGTTCAAGCACGGTCGCCTCGCGTGGGTCGGTGACGGCAACAATGTCTGCCACTCCGTCATCGAGATGGCCGCCACGGTCGGCTGCCGACTGGTAGTCATCACACCTCGCGGCTGCGAGCCGTCGGACGAGGTGCTCCGAACCGCCGAGGCGCGCGCCTGCCGCACGGGTGCCGTCATTGAGGTGACGAATGACCTCGACCGGGTCGCCGGATCCGACGCGGTCTACACCGACATCTGGACCAGCATGAACCAGCCGGATAGTCCGGAGCGCACGGCGCTCTTTGAGCCCTACCGGGTCGATGAGGCGTTGATGGCCCGAGCCGGAGGATCCGCGCTCTTCATGCACTGCCTGCCGGCCCACCGAGGCCAGGAAGTCACCGACGCCGTCATCGACAGCGAGCGATCGATCGTCTTTGATCAGGCGGAGAACCGCATGCATGTCCAGAACGCCCTGCTCCTTCACCAGCTCTCGAAGCCCCGCTGACCCCACCACCATGACCACCTCATCCAACCATCCTCCCCGCAAGATCTGCGTTGCCTACTCCGGCGGCCTCGACACGAGTTGCATCATTCCATGGCTCAAGGAGCGCTGGCCCGGCTGCGAAGTCATCGCCGTCGTCGCCGATGTCGGCCAGGGGGCGGCTGAACTCGAAGGCGTCGAGGCGAAGGCTCTGCGCACCGGCGCGAGCCACTGCGAAGTCGTCGACCTGCGGCGTGAGTTTCTCGAGTCCTTCGTCTTCCCGATGGTGGTGACCGGCGCGGTCTATGAAGGCCGCTACCTTCTGGGCACCTCGATTGCGCGCCCGATCATTGCGCGGGCGCAGGTCGATGCCGCGCGGGCACACGGCGCCGATGCCGTGGCCCATGGCTGCACGGGCAAGGGCAACGACCAGGTGCGCTTCGAGAGCACCTATGCGGCGCTCGCGCCGGAACTCCGGGTGATCGCCCCGTGGCGCCTCTGGGAGCTGCGGAGCCGCGAGCAGATGCTGGCCTACCTTCAGGAACGCAACATCCCGACCACGGCGAGCGCCACCAAGATCTACTCGCGTGATGCGAACCTCTGGCACATCTCCCACGAGGGTGGCGCGCTTGAGAACCCGTGGAATCCGCCGCCGGAGGACATCTGGACCCGGACGGCGAATCCGGAGAAGGCGCCCGATCGCGCTGACGAGGTCATCGTCTCCTTCCGGTCGGGCATGCCCGTCGCGGTCGATGGTCGCACGCTCGATCCCGTCGCGCTCCTGACTCGGCTCAACGAACTCGGTGCACCCCATGGCGTCGGGCGGGTGGATCTCATCGAGAATCGACTCGTCGGCATGAAGAGCCGAGGCTGCTATGAGACCCCCGGTGGCACCATCCTCATGGAGGCGCTGCGCGGGCTCGAGGAACTGGTCCTCGATCGCAAGACGCTTCACCATCGCGAGCGGCTTGCACTCGACTTCGCGGAACTCGTCTACAACGGCGAGTGGTTCACGCCGCTGCGTGCGGCGCTCTGGGCCGCCGCTGAGACGATCGCGAGGCCGCTGACCGGCGATGTCGCCGTGCGCCTCTTCAAGGGTCGCGCCGTGACTGTGCGTCGCCGCAGCCCGAACGCGCTCTACCACGAAGCGTTCGCCACCTTCGGCGCCGACGAGGTCTACGACCAGACGCACGCCGAGGGCTTCATCAGGCTCTTCGCCCTGCCCTCACGCATCCGAGCCCTGTCGGAGGCGGAGCGAGCGGCGTCGACCCAGCCCGGCTCGCCGCCGACCTCGCCCACCACCGCTTCGGCACCCGCTCCCGCCTCACCCGCGCGATCGGCGAACTCCCCTGCCCGCACCTCGGCACCGGCCCGGTAAGGCCGCCCCGTCACTCCCTGCGCGCCACGACTTCGAGAGGAGTCCACCCTTGACCACGCTCTATGCCGGCCGCTTCAGCGGCGCTGCGGATGATCTCTTTCGCTCGCTCAACAACTCGCTCCCGTTCGATCGCACGCTGGTGCAGGAGGATGTCGAGGGGTCCATCGCCTGGGCCAGGGCGCTCGAGCGCTGCGGCGTCCTCAATGCGGAGGAGCGCGACCGCCTGATCGCGGCCCTGCGCGAAGTGGCCCGACTCGCCATCGAGTCGCCCGAGTCGATCGAGGATGCCGACGACGAAGATGTGCACAGTTGGGTCGAACGCGAGCTGGTCGCTCGCGTCGGCGACCTCGGCAAGAAACTTCACACGGGCCGGAGCCGCAACGACCAGGTTGCAACCGACCTCCGGCTCTGGACGCTGCGCCAGATCACACTGCGCCAGCAGGAGCTCGAGGCAGCCGTCAGCTCGTTCGTCGCCCTGGCCGAGCGGGAGCGCGGCACCGTCATTCCCGGCTTCACTCATCTCCAGCGGGCCCAGCCGATTCTCTTCAGCCACTGGTGCCTCGCCTACGCCGAGATGCTCGCGCGCGACCGCGATCGCTTCGAGGACGCCGCGGAGCGAGCGTCGGAGTGTCCGCTCGGCTCAGGCGCCCTTGCAGGAACGGCCTACCCGATCGATCGAGAAGCCCTGGCCGGTGATCTCGGCTTCTCAGGCCCCACGGCGAACAGTCTCGATGCGGTGAGCGATCGCGACTTCGTCGTCGAAGCGCTTGCCGCCGCCGCACTCTGCGCGGTGCATCTCTCGCGCCTCGCCGAGGACCTCATCTTCTACACCTCGGCGGAGGCGGGCTTCATCGAGTTGCCCGACTCGGTGACGAGCGGCAGCAGCCTCATGCCGCAGAAGAAGAATCCCGATGCCTGTGAACTCCTTCGAGGAAAGACCGGTCGGATGCTCGGCTCGCTCGTGAGCGTGCTTACGGTCCTCAAGGGCCTTCCGCTTGCCTACAACAAGGATCTCCAGGAGGACAAGGAGCCACTCTTCGACGCGATGGCCCAACTTTCGATGTCACTGCGCATCGTGCCGCGCATTCTCGAAGGCCTTCGAGTCGACCGCGAGCGCACGCGCCGCGCCGCCGAGGGTAGCTACGCCAACGCGACGGAACTCGCCGACTACCTCGTCGGCAAGGGAGTTCCCTTCCGTGACGCCCACCATCAGGTGGGACGACTCGTTCGCAAGGCGATCGAGCAGAAGACACCGCTCGAGGCGCTCCCAGTCGAGGAACTCGCGGAGCTGGCACCGCGCATCTCCGGCGATGTCTATGTGAACCTGACCGTCGATGCCGCTTTGAACAAGCGCTCTGTCGCTGGTGGAACGGCCCCCGAGCGCGTCGCCGAGGGCATCGAGCGGGCGAAGCGTCGTCTCGGCGCCCGTCGCAAGGGCGCGACCGTGCGACGGACCCGGCGCGGAGATCCCCGAGCGCCCGTGGTTGAGTTCCGTGACGCGCGCATGGAGGACATCGATGACCTCTGCCGTCTCGTCGATCTCTGGGCGCTGCGCGGCGAGAACCTGCCTCGCACGCGTGATGACATTCTGGAGAAGATCACCGACTTCGGCGTCGCCACGGTTGATGGCGCCGTCGCCGGGTGCGCAAGCCTCTGGGTCTACACGCCGCAACTCGCCGAGATTCGCTCTCTCGGCGTCAATGAGACAACCCACGGTCAGGGGCTCGGAAGCGGGCTGGTGCAGTTCTTCCTGGAAAAGGCTCGCTCGCTCGGCATTCCGAAGGTCTTCGTCCTCACGCGAGCGCCGAAGTTCTTCGAGCGCTGCGGCTTCCGCCAGGTGAGCGTCAACAGCCTGCCCGAGAAGATCCTGAAGGATTGCTCCAAGTGTCCGAAGAACACCGCCTGCGATGAGATCGCGATGGTGATCGAGACCGGCGCGACGATTCCCCAAGCCGCGCTCGCGGAGCCGCACGATGCCTGAGCACACGAGCGCGAAGGCACGCTCGGCGTCCGCAGCGCCGAGCTCTTCCGCGGTGCCAGCGTCTGCGGAGGCGACGACCGCCGAGTCGATGGCCGCCGCACCCCAGTGGCCACGCGGCTTTGCCGCCGCGACAGGATCGGCCGCCATCAAGGCGCCGGGGCGCGACGACATGGCGCTCCTCGTCTGCGAGCGCGGTGCAACGGCAGCGGGCGTCTTCACACGCAACCTCGTCTGCGCGGCGCCGATTCGGATCTCCCGCACTCATCTGAGCGAGACTCGAGGTCATGCCACTGCGCTCCTCCTCAACTCGGGAAATGCCAATGCCGCCACGGGACAGCGCGGGCTCGCCGATGCCCAGGAGTGTGTCGACGCAGTCGCCGCGGCTCTCGAGGTTGACCCAAGCGCGGTCCTCGTCAACTCGACCGGCGTGATTGGCGTACCGCTGCCCCTGAGTCGCATGGTGCCGGTGATCGGCGCCATGGCGCGCAAGACCGCGTCGGGCTCCGTCGAACCCATGGCGCGCGCCATCATGACCACCGACACCCGCCCGAAGTGGGCCGAGGCTGCGGCGGGCGCTGCCCGCGTGGTCGGCATCGCCAAGGGCGCGGGCATGATTCACCCCGACATGGCCACCATGATCGCGGTGCTCGTGACCGATGCCGCCATCGATCCTCTCGCCCTCGACCGCGCTTTGCGTGCCGCGGTCAATCACTCGTTTCACCGCATCTCGATCGACGGTGACACCTCGACGAACGATTCGGTCTTCGCACTCGCCTCGGGTGAGGCGGGCCCGGTCGACGACGCGCTGCTCACCGCGGCCTTCACCAAGGTCTCGCAGGCGCTCGCTCTCAGGATCGTGAGTGACGGCGAAGGATTCGAACGGGCGATCCGAGTGCGCGTGTGCGGGGCCGGCAGCTCCGAGGCGGCGCTTCAGGTCGCGAGGACGATTGCGCAGAGTCTGCTGGTGCGCACCGCGGTCACCGGCGGCGATCCGAATTGGGGACGGATTCTCGCGGCGGCGGGCCGTGCCGGAGTGCCCTTCTCGCCCGATGAAGTCCGTCTCGAAGTGGGCGGAGTCCCGCTCTACTGCGATGGAGCGCCTGCGCCGACGCCGCTTGCCGAGCGAGAGCGCGCCTTTCGTGAGACGATTGTCGAGATCCTGCTCGACCTCGGTCGAGGCGGCCCCACGGAGGAGTTCCTCTCGTGCGGCCTCACGGAGGCGTATGTCCGACTCAACTCCGACTACACCACCTGACGCCACTGGAGTGCCAAGCCCGGCCGCGCCCGCGCATTCGGGGTTTCGCGCCTGTCCCGCATGCCGCGCCCGCGCTGAACACAATGTCACCTCCTCCGGATTCTGCCGGAGCTGCGGCCACGACCTGGTGTCGACCGCGGCGCCTCCTGCGTGGAAGCAAGGTGTCGACCTCCGGGAGGTCGCCAAGCATCATCGTCGCGCGCAGGCGCTGGCGATGGGGCTCATCGCCCTGTTGCTCCTGTCGATTCTCATGCCGCGCGTGATGCTCAATGCATTCGGCCCCGCCGGGCCCATGGGTCAAGCCGCCAGCCTCATTGACGATGCGGGAGCCATCATCTGGCTCCTTGCAGGCCTGATCGCCTCGGTCCAAACGGTCTTTCTGACCGTGGCGATGCGATTCAATGTCGTCTGGGTGATCTTCTATGGCATCCTGGCGCTGGCGCCGTGCCTCAACATCCTGGTGCTCCTCAGCGTGTCGTCACAAGCCACGGCCATGCTCAAGGTCGCGGGCCTGCGCATGGGCCTTCTGGGAGTCTCCGACGAACAGGTCATGCGCAAGCTCGCCTCGAATCGCTGCCGTCAGTGCGGCTACATCCTGACCGAGGGAGTTGCGACGACCGTCTGCCCCGAATGTGGATCGCCGTCGCCACTCTCGCCCCGATGAGTGGACCGTTTCGCTGCAGCGCCGCGCTGCGGGAGCGCCCTGCCGACCATCACCACCTCGACTTCAGAATTGACGGAGGAAGCGGGCGTCGTTCTCAAAGAGCCAGCGGATGTCGGCGATGCCGTAGCGACGCATCGCGATTCGCTCGATGCCGAGCCCGAACGCGAAGCCCGTCCACTCCTCCGGATCGATGTCGACGGCGCGGAGCACATTGGGGTCCACCATGCCGCAGCCGCCCAACTCCACCCACTTCCACTCGCCCTTCACGCGCATCTTCATGTCCACCTCGGCGCTGGGCTCGGTGAACGGGAAGAAGCTCGGTCGCATGCGCACCTCGGCCTCGGGACCGAAGTACGCGTGGGCGAAGTGCACCAGCGTGCTCTTCAGATCGACCATGGTCACACCACGATCGACATAGAGCCCCTCGATCTGGTGGAACATCGAATAGTGCGTCGCATCATGCGTGTCCGGCCGATAGACGCGCCCGGTCGCGATGATTCGGATGGGCGGCTTCTGCCGCTCGAGCGCGCGGATCTGCACCGTGCTCGTCTGCGTTCGCAGGAGACGCTTTGCGCCGCGATCCTCGCCCATGTAGAAGTTGTCGGTGGGGTCGCGCGCGGGATGCCCCTCGGGAATGTTGAGCGCCGTGAAGTTGTGCCACTCATCCTCGACTTCGGGGCCCTCGGCAAGCGCGAAACCCATGCGGCCGAAGACTTCCACGATCTCATCGATCGTGCGAGTCAGCACATGCTGGCGACCATCAGGCGGAGGCAGGCCCGGCTCGGTGATGTCGATGCGCGGTCCGCGGTCACTCTGCGAACCCACGGCGGCCCGTCGACCATCGAAGGCCTCTTCGAGCCGCGCCTTCACCGCATTGAGGTGCTGGCCGGTGGCCGGCTTCTCCTCGCGCGGGACCTCCTTGAGGCGGCCCATCAAGGCCTTGATGCCGCCCTGCCCGCCCAGCACCCGCGCTCTCCAGACTTCGAGCGCCGCCGGATCGGTGGCGCGCGCCAACTCCTCCAGCGACTCCCGCTCGAAACGGCTCGCCTCCTCGATGAGCATGCTCGGATGCACCTTCGCCGACGGTCAGGTCGTGGCGCCTTCGCCAGTGCCAGGCTCCGCACCGCCGGTGCCCGGCGCCTCAGCGGCGCTCGTCGTGCTCGCGGCCGCAGCCTTCGCTGACCCCGCCGCCTTGCGAAGCTTGGCGGCATACGCGGTCCGGCGATCGGCGGTGGCTCGACGCGTGCTCCGTCGGCCGGAGACATTCGAGCCGCTCTCGCGACCGACGAGCTGGAGCAGCACCAGATCGGTGCCGTCACCCAGACGACGCTTGCCGAGCTTGATGATCCGCGTGTAGCCGCCCGGGCGATCGGCAAAGAGCGGCGCCACCTTGGTGACGAGGTGCTCGATGAGACGCGGCGCCTTGCGCAACTCGCCGTAGCGGTTGAACTCGATGTCGCTCTCCTTCGGCAGATCCCAGAAGTCGTTCTGCTTGCGCTCGCTCTTCACATTCGGATCGGCCACCCACGCGTGCACGGGGCGGTCGTTGATCCGGCTGCGGAGGGCGCGGCGCGTGGCCAGCCCCCGACGCTTCGCCAAGGTGATGAGCTTCTCGACGAAGGGCTGAACGGCCTTGGCCTTGGGCAGCGTCGTCTCGATCTGACCATGCTCGAAGAGCCCGGCCGCGAGGTTTCGCAGCATGGCACGACGATGATCTTCCTTCAGACAGAGCTGCTTGCCGTGTACGCGATGTCGCATCGTGACTTCCTTTCAACTTCGAATCGCGACGGCAACCTCTCGGCCGCCGCCGCGGTGTCTGCAATCAGGCCGTGAAAACCGAGTACCCCTCGGGCATCGGCATGCCGAGCGTGAGCCCCAACTCCTCGAGCTTCGCCTTCACTTCACGAAGGCTGGTCTTGCCGAAGGCTCGCACCTCGAGCAGGTCGTTCTCCGTGCGACGAACGAGTTCGCCGACGGTGCGGACCTGCTCGCTCTCCAGGCAGTTGCTCGCCCGGACGGAGAGGTTGAGATCGGTGATGGGCATGTTGAGCTTGCGGATCAGGTCCGCCTCGCTCGCACCCTGCGCCGCGATCTCGGCGGGAACGATCGCCGTGCCTGCGGACTCGTACTGCACGAAGGGGTTGAGGTGCTTGCGGAGAATCTTCGCCGCCTCGACCAGAGCCATCTCAGGAGTGATGGTGCCGTTGGTCCAGATGTCAAGAATCAGCTTGTCGTAGTTAGTCCGCTGGCCGACGCGCGTATCCTCGACGCGATAGCGCACGCGAAGCACCGGTGAAAAGATGGCGTCGATCGGAATCTCACCGATGACCTGCTCCTCGGTGGCCGCGATTGTCTCGACGGCGGGCACATAGCCGCGACCGCGCGCAACCGTGAACTCGATGGCGAGCTCGGTCTTGGTCGTCAGCGTCGCGAGGACCTTCTCGGGGTTGTGAATGGTGATCGAGGGATCCGCCTGAATGAGATCGGCGGTGACTTCACCGGGACCTTCGGCGATGAGCCGCATGGTGCGCGGCTCGTCGCTGTCCATGTTCACGATGAGATCCTTGACATTGAGAAGAATGTCCGTGACATCCTCCTGCACGCCGGGAATCTGGCTGAACTCGTGGCTCACACCCGGGATGCGGACCTTGGTGATGGCCGCGCCCTCGAGGCTGGACAGCAGAATGCGCCGCAGGCTGTTGCCGACGGTCGTGCCGAAGCCCCGCTCGAACGGCTCGGCGGTGAATCGACCGAAGGTGCGGCTCAGGCTGCGCTCATCCGCGATGACCTTCGCGGGAAGCTCAAGACCTCTCCATCGAACATGCATGAGACTGACTCCAGGTTCCGGCAGATCCGGGGAAACGGAGCCCTCGACCTCTCGGTCACCGAGCGTGCTGCCGGGCCACGCGGCGGGACCTTCTCTGTCGAAGGCGAACGATCAGACGAACATGACGGTCAGACGCGCCGCTTCTTGGGCGGACGGCAGCCGTTGTGGGGAATCGGGGTGTGGTCCTCGATGGCAAGGACCTTGAGGCCATTGTTCTGCAGGGCGCTGACGGCGCTCTCGCGCCCCGGTCCGGGGCCACGGACACGCACTTCGAGCTCCTTCATGCCCATGCGCTTCGCCTTGCCGGCGACCTTCTCGCTGGCGCGACTCGCCGCGAAGGGAGTGCTCTTGCGGGCGCCCTTGAAGCCGACGCTTCCGGCGGAATCCCAGCAGAGGACTTCGCCGTTCAGGTCGGTGATGGTCACCATCGTGTTGTTGAAGGTGGCCAGCACATGGGCGATGCCCTTGACGACATTCTTTCGAATCTTCTTCTTGGTCGACATGGTCGTGTTCCTCGGCGGGTCGTCGGAAGCGACACCCGCCCGCGGTCATCAGCCCTTCACACCCTTCTTGCCGGCGACGGTCTTCTTGCGTCCCTTGCGGGTGCGCGCGTTGGTGCGGGTGCGCTGACCGCGGACCGGAAGGCCCTTGCGGTGACGGTCGCCGCGATAGCTCTTGATGTCCTTCAGGCGCTGGATGTCCTGCTGCACCTGACGGCGCAGGGCACCCTCCACCACCAGCGACTCATCGAGCGTGGTGGAAATGGAGGAGAGCTCCTGGTCGTCGAGCGTGTTCGCGCGACGATCGGGATCAATACCGCACTTGACGCAGAGATCCATGGCGATCTTCGGACCGATGCCGTGGATGTACTGCAACGCGTAAAGGACCTTCTTCTTCTCTGGGATGTCGACGCCGGCGAGACGAGGCATGGTGGTTCTCCGTCAGCCCTGCCGCTGCTTGAGGCGGGGGTTCTTCTTGTTGATGACGAACCGCTTGCCTTTTCGGATCACGATCTGGCAATCGAGGGTGCGTCGCTTGATGCTGCTTCGGACTTTCATGGCATTTCCGTATCTGGGAGTGGCGAACAGGTGGGCACGGGGGGGCGAACAGTCTAGTACCGGTAGACGATTCGGCCCTTGGTCATGTCGTAGGGGCTCAATTCGATGGTCACGCGGTCCCCGGGCAGGATGCGGATGAAGAACTTCCTCATCTTGCCGCTCACATAGGCCAGGATCTCCTGGTTGTTCTGGAGCTTGACGCGGAACATCGCGTCGGGAAGGGCCTCGGTGACCTCGGCGTCGAGCGTGATCTTGTCTTCCTTGGGCATCGATGTTCGGGTTCAGCCGCGTGAACTTCAGCGGATGGACGCCGCCTCCTCTCGGACCGAAGGCGACAGTGGACCGGTGAGCACTTTCGCGCCGCTGCGGGTGATGGCGACAGTGTGCTCGACATGACAGGCGGGGCGACCGGAGGCGACTGCCACCGTCCAGCCATCTTCGAGCGTCTGAGTGCGCACGCCCTCGGTGTCGTGGTCGCACCCGCCAAGGACGAGCATCGGTTCGATGGCGAGCGTCATGCCAGGCATGAGCGTGAAGTCGTGGCGCTCGCGCCAACCCGGCATCAGCATGTTCGGCACGGCCGGAGCCTCGTGCAGGTTGCGACCAATGCCGTGACCCATGTAGGCCGTGACGATGCCATACCCCTTGTCGCGAGCCGTGCGCTCCATGCGCTCGGCGATTGAACTCCATGCGACACCGGGCGCCATCGCGCCGATCGCGTCGACGAGCATCGCCTCGGCGTCATCGATCATGGCGCGCCGCTCAGCGTCGATCGCCGCCATGCCACCGACGGGAATGGTGATCGCCGCATCGGCACACCAGCCTCGCAAACGCACCCCGCAGTCAATGCTCACGAGGTCGCCCGGAAGAAGCCGACGCGGGCCGGGAAGACCGTGGACGATCTCCTCGTTCACGCTGATGCAGGTGGTGGCCGGGAAGGGAATGCCATCGACATCAATGCGATGGTGCAGGAAGAGCGGCTCGGCTCGGAACGCGGCAATGACGCCCATCGCGGCCGCATCGAGTGAAGCCGTCGTGGCACCTGGAACGCACGCGGCTGCCGCGGCACGGAGCGCCGCGCGAACCACCTGCCCCGCCGAGTGCATGAGCTCGATCTCGCCCGGCGACTTGAGAATGACCGCCTGCCGGCGCGCCGCGACATCCGCACCGCCCTCGGTGCGCTCGGTCACCCGGTCGGCCGAAGCGGCCGAACCTGCCAGTGATCGAATGTGCAGCGTGGCGTCCATTGGAGTGTTTGACGATCAACCGCGGGCGGAGCGGACTCGCGGCCCGGCGCGATCCGGACCACTGGCGAGGAAGCCGGCGTAGTTCCGCATGAGAAGGTTCGCTTCCAGGCGCTGCATGAGGTCGAGCGTGACGCTGACCACGATGAGCAGACCCGTTCCACCGAGGAACTGCGAGACGAAGAAGGGAATCCCCAGCTCGCTCGTCACAAAGGCGGGGATGATGGCAATGACGGCCAGGAACCCGGCGCCGACATAGGTGATGCGCTCCATCACCGTCTCGAGGTACTCCGCGGTCCTCGGGCCGGGGCGCAGGCCCGGAATGAAGCTGCCTCGCTCCCGAAGCTGCCGCGACATCTCGTCGGGGCTGAACTGGACGGTGGTCCAGAAGTAACTGAAGAAGTAGATCATCGCGATCTCGATGATCAGGTACGGGAAGCGGCCGATCTGGAAGTTGACCGCGAGGAAGGTGGTGATCGCCGACCAGGTGGTCCCGGTCGCGGCGCGCCCCGCCATCCACTCGAAGATCGCCGACGGGAAGATCATCAGCGAGCTGGCGAAGATGATCGGCATGACACCGGCGTGATTGACCCGGAGCGGCAGGTAGTGGCGCTGTCCGCCGTAGACCTTCCGACCTCGCGTGAGCTTCGCCTGCTGAATGGGAATTCGCCGCTGGGCCACCGTGATGATGATGGCGCCCGCCGTCACGATCACGAAGCCGGCCGCCAGCATGAGCACTCCAACGAGCCCGATCTCCCCCGCCTCGGCGCTCGCGGTACTCCGATTGAAGTTCTCGATCACATAGCCGATCGCGTGCGGCATTCGGGCGAGAATGCCCGCGGTAAGAATCATGGAGACGCCGTTGCCGATGCCGCGACGATCGATCTGCTCGCCCAGCCACATCAGGAAGACGGTGCCGGCCGTGAGCGAGGTGAGGCCCGTGACGATGAAGACCAACCCGGGGACTCCACCCTCGGCGAACTCGGGGCGCACCAGGTTCTGCGTCTTCATGTAGGTGAGCCACATGTACGCCTGGAAGATGCAGAGACCGACGGTGGCGTAGCGCGTCCACTCGGTGATCTTCTGCTGACCCGAGGCGCCTTCCTTCTTGAGCGCCTGCAGCGCCGGGACCACCGAGCCCAGAAGCTGGAAGATGATCGACGCCGTGATGTACGGCATGATGCCCAAGCCGAAGATCGTGCTCTGGGCGAGATTGCCGCCCGAGAAGATGCTCGCGTAATTGACGATGCGACCGAGCGCCGTGCCATCTTCGACCGCCTTGCTGGCCGCCTGCTCAAGGACCCCCTGGTCGACACCGACGATCGGCACCCACATGCCAAGGCGATAGATCACCAGGATTCCGAGGGTGAAGAAGACCCGGTTTCGAAGCTCGGGGATTCGGAAGATGTTGATGAAGGCCTGAAGCATGGATCTCGGATGGTGCGAGCGAGCGTGGATGCGATGGCGCCTTAGATGGCGCCGGCCGTGCCCCCGACCTTCTCGATCTTCGCCTTCGCGGTCGCGGAGAACCGGGCGGCGTGAACGGTCAGCTTCTTGGTGAGCTCGCCCTCGCCGAGCACCTTGAGCGGAAGCTCCATGCTGGGCACGAGTCCCTTCGCCACCAGCGCCTGCTGATCAACCGAGGCTCCGGCGTCGAAGTGCTTCTCAATCTCGCGAAGATTGATGACCCAGTACTCCGAGCGGAAGCCGGAGTTGGAGAAGCCTCGCTTGGGGAAGCGGCGCATGATGGGTGTGGCGCCACCCTGGTAGCCGGGGCGGCTGCTCCAGCCCGCGCGGCTCTTCGCACCCTTGTGGCCGCGACCACTGGTGCCGCCCTTGCCGCTGCCTTCGCCGCGACCGACGCGCGTGCGTCGCTTGTGAGGTCCGGCGAGCTTGGTGATGTCATGGATCATCATGGTCGAAACACTCCGCGTAATTGGAGTTCAGTGGTTCGTTCGTTCACTCACGCGCTTGCGGCGCCACCATCGGCGGGCGTGGACTCGGCGGCAGGGGCGCCGCCATCCATCGGCCCACCGCCGCGGCTTCCGCCACGATGACCGCCACGACCGCCACCCCCGCGAGGTCCGCCGCGTCCACCGCGACGACGATCGTCGCCCACGGTGTTGACCGGCGCCGCCGCCTTCTCGCCGCTGCGCTGCGCGGGCATGGCCGCGGCACCGCGTCGAATCGCATCCTCGACCTCGGTTGTCCCGAGTTCGACGCCCCGCAGGGCCTCGATCTTCTCTCGCATCCGCAGACGGCTGAGCGCATCGAGAGTCGCCTTGACGAGGTTCTTCGAGTTGCTGCTGCCGTAGCACTTGGTGAGACAGTCATGAATGCCGAACATGTCGAGAATGCCGCGCACCGCCGCACAGGCGATGACGCCCGTGCCGGGGCTTGCGGGAATGAGCCGCACCTTCGAGGCGCCGAAGCGGCCCTCGACCGTGTGGGGGATGGTGCGCCCCTGCATCGGGTAGGGCTTCATCTTGCGCTTCGCTTCGCGCTGAGCCTTCTCGATGCTCTGCGGAACCTGGTTGCTCTTGGCGTAGCCGATCCCGACGCGCCCGTTCTTGTCGCCCACCACCACGAGTGCGGAGAAGCTGAAGCGACGGCCGCCGGCGACGGTGCTGCTGGTGCGATAAATGCCGACCGTCGTCGAGTCGACATCACCTGATGATTCGTAGCTCTGCTGCATGATGAGTTGCTTTCCGGGCGATTCAGAACTGCAATCCGCCCTCGCGGGCGCCATCGGCGAGCGCCTTCACGCGGCCGTGGTAGCGATAGCCATTTCGATCAAAAACAACGGCGGACACACCCGCCTGCTTGGCGCGCTCGGCCAGCGTCTTGCCAATGGCCTTGGCGGCGTCGATGTTGCCACCCGACTTGCCCGGCAGTTCCGCGTCACGCGAGCTGGCGCTCGCGAGCGTGCGTCCGGCCAGGTCGTCGATGACCTGCGCGTAAATGTGCTTGAGCGAACGGAAGACGCTGAGACGGGGGCGCCCCGGGGTACCGGAGATCCGGCGGCGGATTCCCTTCTTGCGTCGCATGCGTCGATGGATGCTGATGCTGCCTGCCATGGTGAGGTCCGTGTTCGTTGGTGGCGTGCGGTCGCTCAGGCGCCGAAGGCCTTGCCCTTCTTGCGCTGAATGACTTCGTCGACATACTTGATGCCCTTGCCGTTGTAGGGCTCGGGCTTCCGCTGCATGCGGATGTAGGCCGCCAGTTGGCCGACCTTCTGCTTGTCGGGGCCGCTGATTTCGACGATCTGGCCGTTCACCGCGACGGTCACGCCGTCGGGAATGGCGAGTTCGACAGGATCAGCGTAGCCGACGGTGAGAGTGATCTTCTTGCCCTGGACTTTGGCGCCCCAGCCGACGCCGATCACTTCGAGCTTCTCGGTGAAGCCCTTGGTCACGCCCTCGATGGCGGTGGCGACGAGAGCGCGGGTCAGCCCCCAGTAGGCGCGGGTGTTGCCGACCTCGAGCTGCGAGGGATCCACCGTGCAGGTCACCTCGGAGGTGCCGCTGGCGACCTTCACCTCGGGACGATGCACGAACGAGAGCTTGCCCTTGGGCCCCTGCACATCGACGGTGCGGCTCCCGGCGTTGACCGAGACCTTCACTCCGGCGGGGACGGGGACGGGTTGCTTTCCGATGCGACTCATGACTTCCTTCCCATTCGATGCGGTGGGATCAGCAGACGGTGGCGACGACCTCGCCGCCGATCTTGACTTCGCGACACTTGCGATCACTCATGACGCCGCGGCTGGTGGAGACGATGCAGATGCCGAGCCCCTGGAGCGGACGCGGAATGTCCTCCATGCCCTTGTAGATGCGGCAGCCTGTGCGGCTGACGCGACGGATCTCATTGATGATCTGCTCGCCTCGCGTGCCGTACTTGAGGTCGATGCGGAGGAGCCCCTGGCGGCCATCCTCGATCACATCAAAGCCGCGCACATATCCCTCGTCGACGAGCACCTGGGCGATGCCGCGGTTGAGCTTGTTGTTCAGGCAATGCACCGACTTGGAACGGTTCCGCAGGGCATTGCGGATTCGCGTGAGCATGTCGGCGGTGAGGTCATGCAGGGGCATGAGTGGATTCCTTGTTCAGATCGTGGCGCCGGTCAACGGCTGCCTTGAATCGAGTTGCGTGCGAATCGAGAGTCACCATGAGGCCTTCCGCATGCCGGGGATCATGCCCTGGAGCGCCAGCTCCCTGAGCATGATGCGACTGATGCGGAACTTTCGGTAGACGCCGCGCGAGCGGCCGGTGATTTCGCAGCGGTGCTGCTTGCGCGTCGAGAACTTGGGGGGACGCTTCATCTTGGCGAAGACACGCTTGCTGGCCATGGTCGAGTTCCGGGTTCGGGGTCGAAGGGTGAGTCAATATCAGTGGCGCCGGATCAGCGCCTGGAATCGGGTCGGACAAAGGGCATGCCGAGCTTGTCGAGCATGAACTTGCTCATGGCCGGCGTGCTGTTCTCGAAGACGAGGTTGATGTTCATGCCGTGCGAGTGGTTCACGCTGGCCATGTTGATCTCGGGCCACACCGCCTGCTCGGAGAGGCCGAAGGCCCACGAACCGCCCTTGTCGAAGGACTTGTCGCTCACGCCTCGGAAGTCCTTGATTCGGGGAATCGCGAGGTTGATCAGGCGGTCCAGGAAGTGCCACATGCGATCGCGCCGAAGCGTGACCATGAAGGCGCTGGGAGCGCCCTCGCGCACCTTGAAGTTGGCGACGCTCTTGCGAGCCTTCACCATGACGGGCTTCTGGCCCGTGATCTTCATGTAGGTGTCGATGATGGCATCGCGGAGTTCGGGCTTGAGCTTCTGATTTTCAAGCTGCTTGCCGACGCCGGTGTTCACCATGATCTTGGTGAGGCGCGGCACCTGGTGAATGTTCGAGAGACCGAACTCCTGCATGACGGCCTTCACCACCTCGTCGCGATACATCTGCTCGAGCCGCGGTGTCGGATAGGCACGCTTGCCGGGGACATGCGGCGCTCGCGGCGCCTCCGGCTCGCCCTCGGCGGCGTCGGACTTCTTCTTGCGGCCGGCATCCTTCTTCGCTTCCGCCCCGCCGCCACCCTTGGCCCCCTTGGGCGCAGGACGGCTCCCGCCCTTCTCAGGCGTCTCGGCGTCGGTTGGCTTCACATTCGCTTCGTCGGACATGGATCACCTCTGCGGAGGATGGCGCTCAGGCGCCCGCCTTCCGCGCGTTACGGGGTCGATGGAGAACATGCAGCTCCTTGCCGCCTCGCGCCGCGACGCGCACCTTGGTGCCGTCGGCCTTCACCGGGAAGCGCACGCGGGTCGGCTTGCCGTCGACGACCGGGCTGACATTGGAGATGTGCACGGGAAACTCGCGACGGATGGTGCTCCCCTGCGGCCGCTGCTGCGTCGGTCGCAGGTGCTTGGTGCGCACATTGACGCCCTGCACCACCACGCGATCGCCATCGTCCACGATGGCGAGGACTTCGCCCGTGGCGCCGCGGTCGTTGCCGGCGGTCACGATGACCAGATCACCCTTTCGAATATGCCGAGGCATGGTTCAGATCACCTCCGAGGCCAGGGACACGATCTTCATGTAGTTCTTCTCGCGCAGCTCGCGGGCGACGGCGCCAAAGATGCGCGTGCCGCGCGGGTTGCCGTCCTTGTCAATCAGGACGCACGCGTTCGAGTCGAAGCGGACATAGCTGCCATCCTCGCGACGCGTGGGGTACTTGCAGCGGACGATGACCGCCTGGACCTTGTCGCCGGTCTTGACATCGCCAGTGGGCAGGGCGCGCTTGACGGAGCAGACGACGCGATCGCCAACCCCCATCGTGACGCGGCGGAACTTGCCCCGGGCGGTGCTCACGCCGAGGACACCGATGACCATCGCTTCCTTGGCGCCGGAGTTGTCGGCGACGACGAGGCGTGTTTCCTTCTGGATCATCGCGTGTTCTCCTCGTTGTTGAAGACGACCTCAGCGGGCTCAAGGGCCTTCTCGACCACGCGAATGATCACCCAGCTCTTGGTCCGCGAGATGGGCCGGCACTCCGCGATCTCCACGCGATCGCCGAGCTTCGACTCGTTCTTCTCGTCGTGGACATGAAGCCGGGTCCGCTTGCGGACATACTTGCCGTACTTGGGGTGGCGCGACACGAACGGGAGGACCACCGTGCGGGTCTTGTCCCGCGCAGCGCTCTCCACGATGCCCACGCGACGCGGGCTCTTCTCGGGGACGGTGATGGATCGGCGGTTGCTGGTCACTTCGCGGCCTTGGAAAGGGTGCGGGCGCGGGCCTCGGTCTTGAGTCGCGCGATCTCCTTGCGGAGCTTCTTGAACTGGGAGGTGTCGGCGACCTTCTCGGTCACCGTCTGGCTGCGCAGGTCGAAGAGCTTGCGCTCCGTCGCCTTGGCTTCAGCGAGCAGCTTGTCGGTCGCGTACTTGCGGATCTCGGATGCCGTGGTGGTCTTGGCCATGGTGCGAACTCGTGTGGCGTATCTGGGTCGATCGATCAGACGGCGAGCCGCCGGCCGACGAAACGGCAACGGACGGGCATCTTGTGGGCGATTCGGGCGAGCGCCTGCTTGGCGAGCTCCTCGGAGACGCCGGCCACCTCGAAGAGAATGGTGCCCGGCTTCACGCGAGCCGCCCAGTACTCGACATCGGCCTTGCCCGTTCCCATGCGGGTTTCGAGCGGCTTCTTCGAGATGGGCTTGTCGGGGAAGACGCGAATGTAGAGCTTGCCCTGGCGACGGAGGAAGTGCTGCGCGGCGATGCGGCCCGCCTCGAGCTGCTTGCCCGACACCCAATGGGGTTCGAGGCTCTGAAGACCGTAGTCGCCGTAGGAGACATAGTTGCCGCGAGTGGCATTGCCGCGCAGCTTGCCGCGCTGCTGCTTGCGGAACTTGACACGCTTGGGAAGAAGGCTCATGGCGTCCTCGTGGGTTCAACGGTGAAAAACAGCAAGACTCAGCGTCGGCCTCGGGCTCGGGCGCGACCACCGGCGGCGTTCGAGGTGTTCTCGTCGTCCGCCTCCGTGTACATGCCCTTGAAGACCCAGACCTTGACGCCGATCGCGCCGTAGGTGGTGAAACTGTGGACCAGGGCGTACTCGACCTGCGCCTGGAGTGTGGAGCGGGGAATGCTCCCGAGACGAATGTCCAGCGTGCGGCTCATCTCCGCGCCGCCGAGGCGACCGGCGAGCAGGATGCGGATCCCCTTCGCGCCGTTCTGCATCGCGCTCTCGGCCCGCTGCTTGAGCACCTTGCGAAGGTTGGCCCGCTTCTTGAGCTGCTCGGCGATGTTCTCCGCGATCAAGCGAGCGTCGATCTCGGGGTTCTTGATCTCGATGATCTTGATGACGACCTTGCGGCCGGTGAGCGCCTGGAGATCGTTCGTGAGGCGCTCCACATCCTGGCCCTTGATGCCGACCACCTGCCCCGGACGCGCCGTCTTGATGATGAGCGTCAGCTCCTCACGGGTGCGCTCGATATGAAGGTCGCTCACCGCAGCGAACGGAGGCGTCCGGTTGAGGCGCTTGTCGACATACTTGCGGATGCGATAGTCCTCCACCAGCAGCTCGCCGAAGAGCGCCTTCGGGGCGAACCAGCGACTCTTGTGCGGCTCGGTAATGCCGACGCGGAAGCCGAATGGATGCGTCTTTTGTCCCATGATCAGCGGATCCTTGAAGTGTGCTCGTTGGCTCGGTGGGTGGGGTGTCGGGTGAACGGGCGATCAGCGCGCCTTGGCCGCTCCGCGTCGGCCTGCGGGGCGATCATCAACGGCGACGATGATGTGACTGGTGCGCTTGCGAATGGGATGCGCGCGACCGCGATCCTTCTGCTGGAAGCGCTTGATGGTGGGACCGCCGTCGGCGCGGGATTCGACCACCACGAGCGAACCCGGATCGAGGTCGTTCTCCTCGGCGTTGGCGATGGCGCTCTTGAGCACCTCGCGGACGAAGACGGCGCCGCGCTTCTTGCAGAAGTCGAGCGCAGTGAGCGCTTCGTCGGCGGGCTTGCCGCGGATCATGTCGGTCACCAGGCGCACCTTGCGGGGAGCAATGCGGGCGAAGCGATGGGAGGCTTGGTAGGCCATCGTGAATCTCGTCGTTCGGGGGTGCGGTCGCTGTGGAAGAGGTCGGTGGTGAGGCGATCGGGGGCAGGTTGCGAAAGGGTCAGCCCTTCGCTCCACCCTCGATCCCTTCCTTCTTGTTGGTGTGGCC
Source organism: Phycisphaeraceae bacterium (assembly GCA_019636735.1). NCBI lineage: Bacteria > Pseudomonadati > Planctomycetota > Phycisphaerae > Phycisphaerales > Phycisphaeraceae > Phycisphaeraceae bacterium. The sequence goes on along the minus strand of JAHBWY010000004.1, from coordinate 384,948 downwards.
ACGGAAGACGCGCGTGGGTGCAAACTCGCCGAGCTTGTGGCCCACCATGTCCTCGGTCACGAAGACATCGATGAAGTTCTTGCCGTTGTGCACCTGGAAGGTGATGCCGACAAACTCCGGGACGATGGTGCAGGCTCGGCGCCAGGTCTTGATGGGGGTGCGCCGCGTCGCCGACTGCATCGCCTCCGCCTTGCGGAAGAGCTTCTCGTCGACGAACGGGCCTTTCTTGAGAGATCGGGACATGACCGTGGTTCCTTCGTGTCAATCGCGGTGAGCGTGCGTCAGAGCTTGAGCTGGCCGTAGCGGCGGCTCTTGCGGCGGCGGATGATGAGCTGATCGCTCGACTTGCCGTACTTGCGGGTTCGGCCACCCTTGGACTGGGTGCCGCTGGCATTCGACGGCTCCTGGCCACCCTTGGAGCGGCCTTCACCACCGCCGTGCGGGTGCTGGTGATGGCTCATCGCCACGCCGCGGGTGCGCGGTCGGCGTCCGAGCCAGCGGGCGCGGCCCGCCTTGCCGATGACGACATTGGCGTGATCGGGGTTGCCGACGACACCGATCGTCGCGCGGCACTCGAGCAGCACCTGTCGGATTTCGCCCGAGGGCATGACGAGCGTGGCGAGGCGACCTTCCTTGTTCGTGAGTCGAGCGCCCATGCCGGCGGAGCGGCACAGGGTGCCACCTCGACCGGGGACGAGCTCGACATTGTGCACATCGAGACCCGTCGGAATGTGCTTGAGCGGCATGCAGTTGCCGACCTTGGGCTCGATGCCGTCATTGGAGCTCAGGACCTGATCTCCGGCGGTGAGCTGCTTCGGCGCCAGGATGTAGCGCAGCGTGCCATCCTCGTAGCGGAGAAGGGCAATGTGGCTGCTGCGATTGGGGTCGTACTCGATGCCGACGACGGTCGCGACCATGCCATCCTTGGTGCGACGGAAGTCGATGAGCCGGTAGCGGCGCTTGTGGCCGCCCCCCTGCTGAATCACCGTGAGCTTGCCCTGCGAGTTGCGACCACCCGTCTTGTGCAGCGGGCGCAGCAGCGACTTCTCGGGACGCTTCTTCGTGACCTCCGCATGGAGGTTCACCGACGCGTTTCGTCGGGCGTTCGTGGTTGGCTTGTAGACGCGAATGGGCATCAGTTCACCTTTGAGCGAAAGTCGCGGGGTGGATCAGAAGAGCTCGATCTTGTCGTCGGGATGAATGCGGACGATGGCGCGCTTGGTGATGCGCCCCGGCACCTTGCCGTACTTATAGATGCGATCTCGCGAGCGGCGCGTCATGGTGTTCACACCAACGACGCGCACCTTGTAGAGCTCCTCGATCGCCTTCTTGATGTCGGTCTTGGTGGCTCGCCCATCCACGGAGAAGAGGTAGCGCCCCTGGTTGTTCGCCCAGGTGGCCTTCTCGGTGATGAGGGGCTTCTTGATGACGAGAGTGGCTTCCATCACGCCTGCTCCTTGCCGTGGTCAGTGGTCTCGAAGATGCGGCCGCTGAGGAAGCCCTCGAGCGAGGCCTTGTCAACCACCAGGTAGCGGTGGTTCAGCAGGTCAAAGGCATTGAGCTGCTCCACTCGGCAGACCGAGACGCCTTCGACATTGCGGGCGCTCAGGAGGGCGTTGCGGTTGCCGCCGTCGATCGCGACCAGCGTGGAGCGGTCGGCGCCGACAGCCTTGAGGAGCGTTGCAAAGTCGCGCGTCTTCGGCGCCGTGAAGGAGAGATCCTTCACGCACTTCACTTCCTGGTCGACGAGCTTCGCCAGAAGCGCATTGCGGTTGGCGAGACGGCGCATCTTCTTGGTGAGCGAGGTCCGGAGATCCTCGCGCGTGCGCGTCTTCGCGAAGGCGACACCGCCGCCCTTCATGATGATGGTGCGGACCGCGCCGCGCCGGGCGTTGCCGGTGCCCTTCTGCTTGTAGAGCTTGCGGGTCGAACCCTCGACCATGCCGCGACTCTTCGTCCGAGCCGAGCCCTGACGCTGATTGCCGTGGGTGATCACATACGCCTGCTTGAGGAGCGCTGGGCGCACCTCGCCGCCGAGGGATGCGGGGTCGATCGAGAGGACATCGACCTTCTTGCCGTTCTTATCGAGGACGGGCAGTTCAATCATGGGTGGGACCTTGCCGGCATGCGCCGGTCTTTCGCCTCCCCCTCCCTCGGCCTGTCAATGGGTGGCCGGGGGCAGGGTTTGACTCAGGTGTTCAGGGCTCGGTTGTCGCGTCCGCATGGTTTCCGTGCCTCAGCCCTGCGGGCGTTGGCGTGGACCTTTGCGAACCTCCAGGTCACTTGCCGGCCTGGATGCGTGCCTTCCGCTTGTAGAGCCGCTTGCTGGCTCGAATGAAGAGATAGCCTTGGCTCGCTCCGGGGACCGCCCCCTTCACGAGAAGAAGATTCTTGTCGGGGTCGATGGCGACGACATCAAGATTGCGAACGGTCACGCGCTCATCGCCCATGTGACCGGACATGCGCTTGCCCTTCTTGATCTTGGCACCGTGGCCACGATCGGTGCCGTGGCTGCCGATGCTGCCGGAGGTCCGGTGCTTGCGCTCGGTGCCGTGGCTGGCGCACATGCCCTTGAAGTGGTGACGCTTCATGCCGCCCTGGAACCCCTTGCCCTTGCTGGTTCCGGTGATGTCGACGAACTTCGTGCCGTCGAGGGTGGCAATCGTCAGGGTCTGTCCGAGCTCAACGCCTTCGATGTCCTTGTCGTTGTCGCAACGCACCTCGCGGTGCAGGCGCTTCGGGCCGACACCGGCCTTCCCATCGTGAGCGATGAGCGATTGCGGCGTGCGACGCGCCTTCGCGTCGTCGTAGGCGATCTGGACGGCGGAATAGCCGTCGGACTCGCTCGACTTGACCTGCGTGACCGTGCAGGGACCGGCTTCGATCACAGTGACGGGGATATTCCTTCCGTCTTCCGTGAAGTAGCGAGTCATGCCGATCTTTTTGCCCAGGATGGCGGGGACCATTGGCGGATCTCGGGGGTTGGCCGGAGGTCCGCTTCAGTCCGCGCGACGCGGCCGAAGAGGACACGGCCGGTGCGGGACTAGACCTTCATCTTGATGAAGACGCCGGCGGGAACAACCAGCCGGTTGAGAGCCTCCACCGTGCGGTGGTTGGGCTCGCTGATATCGATGATGCGCTTGTGCGTGCGGATCTCGAACTGCTCGCGGCTCTTCTTGTCGATGAAGGGCGAACGGTTGACGGTGTAGATCTCGCGCCGCGTCGGCAGCGGGATCGGACCTGCAACACGAGCACCCGTGCGCTTCGCGTGATCGACGATCTCGCGCGCCGAGGCATCGAGCGCCTGGTGGTCGTAGGCTTCCATGCGGATTCGAATGTTGCCGCCGGTCATGGGTGGTGCTCGTGAGGGCTCGGGTGAAACTCGGCGTGTAGTCGAGTTGATTCGGCGTGCGCGGTCGACGCGCCGAGGTGCGATCAGTGTGATCCAAGTGGATTCGGGCGCGGAGGGACCATCCCTCAGGCCCGGTTTGGGGGAAGGGAGATCGTACCGAAAGGCTCGGGGGTGTCAAGCACGCGGGGCGCCAAGGCCCCTCCAATGGCTCGACTCCGGGCGAGTGCTACCCTATCAGGCGTCATGAATGACCTCGGAGTTTCGGCCCGGGCCCGCCTCGGGACCTCGTCCCGGGACCGTCGATTCAACTTGGGCGCGCGGCTGGCGCTGCTGGGAGCCACCCTGCTGCTGCCAATCGCCATGGGATCGGCACCGATTGCCGATTCCCGCGATTCTCCCGCGGCCGGTTCGCCCCGGGGTGGCACGCCTGACGGGGCCCCCGCTTCAAAGTCGGCGCCTCCGGGGAGCGGGCAGTCCGCGCCGACGGGCCAGGCTCCACCACCCGGTCCAGCGCCCGATGGGGCACCTGCATCCAGCGGCGACGATGGGGACGAGCCCGAAGATGAAGTCCTCTCCCGACTCTCGCGCACCGTGGTTGAGCTCGAAGCCCTCGGCGTGAAGATGCGCGTGCCGAAGTTCGCGATCGTCGAGCCGATGCCCGGATCGAACTCCTATCGCATCGACGATGGCCAGGATCCGCCGCGCTATCTCGTGCGGGTTCAGACGATGGTCGCCTCGGCGGCGACAAGTTCGCCGGAGCAGCAGCTCCGCCAGCATCTTGAGTTCCTCGTCGAGAAGGGGCAGGAGTACACGATCATCCGCGATGTCGACCTGACCATCGACCGCGCCAACGCGAAGCTCACCTATCTCTCGATGCCTGCGGGCGAAGGCATCACCGCGGTGACCGGCTACCTGATGATTCAGACGGGGCCGAACACCTTCATCGTCTTCTCGATCATCACTTCGGGCTTCGACTTCGCCGAGGCCGATGGCCTTCTCGCCGCGGCGTTCTCGACGATTTCGCTCGCGCCCCTCGAAGTCGTCGCGCAGGTGCAGGCGGAGAAACTCGACCGAACCCAGCGATTCCTGAAGACGCTCACGCCCGAGCGCCTTCGTGCCGTGGCCGATGAGCGCCCGCGCTGGTTCCGCCTCTATCGCCCCGGCGCCGGCCGTGATGGCGGTGACCTCGAAGCGGGCTTCCTGCGCATTCGAGTGTTCGAAGAGGAGCGAGGAGAGGTCTCCTCTTCGAGCATTGCGGGCAGCCGCACGGAGCCTGAGATGGGACTGATGGTCGAGGTCATCGCGAAGATGCTGTTGAGCGGTGACGCCACCCATACGCTCGACATGCAGAGCCGCTTCTGGCAGTCGTGGGATCGCGAGGCGGAGAATTGGTCGATCGTGAGCACCGAGCGCCGAGGTGGTCAATCGAGCACCGGCGGCCAGACCGGATGGCGCGCGAGGCGCATGTCAACGGGCGAACAGGGGTCGATCCTGACGGTCGTCAACAGCCAGAGTTCGCAGGCGACGCGCGATGATCTCTTCCGCTCGCGTCAGTCGCAGGAGTGGGAGATCCCCGAGGTCGGCTACATCAATCAGGCGGAGGTCATCCTGCTGGGCATCCTGCTGCCGCGCGATGGCTCCTTCGATGGCGACTACTCCTTCTACTGGTACGACAGCCGCTCGAACCGACTGCCGCAGCGCATCGACCGCTGGACCGCCGACCCCGATGGCTCCGGTCGATACACGCTCATCTCCCGGCCAAGCGCAGATTCGCCGGAGATGAAGCAGCTTTTCGGCCGTGACGGGGAGCGACTGCGACGCATTGATGCCGATGGTCTGGTGACTGAAGCCATTGAACACGCCGATCTCATGCGGATCTGGCGCTCGAAGGGATTGCCGACAGGATGAGCCATCGAGTCACGATTGTCACCCGAGTTGTTCTCTTGCTCTGGGTCACCTGCCTCGGTGCAGGCCTCATGTCCTGCGCGGGTGGTGATCAACTCCGCAGCGAGCGAGCATCGCCGGTCGGCGGCGCAGCCGTCGAGATCGCCCCCGGATTCGAAGTGCTTTCATCCGGGCCGCCAACGGCAGAAGTCAGAGGTGGCGATCTCCTGCCACCGATCGATGACGAAGTGGAGTGGACCATTCTCTTGGCCAAGGGGCCTGGTGCCGGCGCACCGGGAGAGACGCTCACCGTGCGCAGCGAGCTCGTCAACGCCTCCGCGGGCGCAGTCAAGGTTCACGAAGGCGCCGACCAGACGCTCCACCTTCTCGGCGTTGGGAAGTCGATCACGACCATGCCTTCGACCGACGCCCATCGCGATGAGGCCGTCAGCCGCTTCTCACCGCCACTTCTCGTCGCGAGCGCCACCGTGGCGCCCAGCGGCGTCGTCGAAGGGAACGCGGATATGGTGGTCGAGGCGATGGGGAAGAGCGGTCGGGAGAGGGACCGGGGCACGGCGACGCGTCGCCTCCAGTTCACCGCCGACGAGACCATCAGGACCGGGCTGGGGGAACTCGCCTGCAAGCGCGTGGAGATTCACTTCCATGCCAAACTTCGTTTCGCCGAGGCGGAAGTTCGCACGACCCGGTGGATTCTTCCGGGGGTCGGTCCGGTCGCCGAGGAGGAGCATGAACGGATCGTGGTTTTGGGTCTCATTCCGCGCGAATCTTCGCGCGTCATGACGCGAACCACCCCCCTACCCTGATCCGTTCGCTCATGCAGCGCTCCCTTCGGCGCTCAGAAAGGCACCCATGACCGATCGCTCGCGCATTCTCCTGGCGATTCCCGTGTTCAACGAGGCGGCCAGCATCGATCGAGTGCTCACCGAAGTCCGCCGACTGGCGCGCGATGTTCTGGTGATCGACGACGGTTCCACCGATGACACTCCACTCCTGCTGGCTCGCCATCGCGTGGAGGTGATCCGCCACGCGGAGAACCGCGGCTATGGGCGCTCCATGCAGGACATCCTTCGCTGGGCCCGTGTTGACGGCTACGACTGGGTCATCACCATGGATTGCGATGAGCAGCATGAGCCGGCGGCAATCCCCCTCTTCGTGCAGGCGCTCGAGGAGGACTCGGCCGATGTCATCTCGGGCAGCCGTTACCTCGCCCCCCACGCCGATGACGACTCACCACCTCCCGATCGCCGCACCATCAACTCGCTCATCACGCGCGAGGTGAATGAGCGGCTCGGCACCTCACTCACCGATGCCTTCTGCGGATTCAAGGCGTATCGCGTCGACGCCTGTTCGGCGCTCGCACTCGATGTGGACGGCTACGACTTCCCCATGCAGTTCTGGGTGCAGGCGGTCGCCGCGGGGCTTCGCATTCGCGAGATCCCAGTGCGACTCATCTACAACGATCCCAATCGCACATTCGGTGGCCCGCTGGATGATCCGGAGCGTCGGCTGGCGGCCTATCGCTGCACGCTTCATCGCGAGCTTCGCCGCTGCGGCAGTCGTCTTCCGGCGCAGGCGAGCGAGGGCCTGATGTGCTGCTGAACGAGAATCGTTCGACGCACCCTGTTGTCGAGATCGTGTCGGCGGGACCACTCCAGCCGGTCCACGGTCGTCTTCTCGGCCTTGAACTGCACGAGTGGCGCGCGAAGACCCGCGCGGAACTCGGCCTCTCGACGGTGCCTGAGAGGGTCGTCACCGGCGCCGGACATCAGGCGTTCTTCTGGCACCCGGGGATCCTCGCGAAGTTCTCGCTGGCGCGCGGGCTGGCGGGCGCTGATGGAACGGTGGTTCATCTCGTGGTCGATCACGATCTCTATGAACCGGCGCTCGTTCGGGTTCCCGTCCGAGCGAGCGAGGATGGCCGCATCCTCGATGCCGTCACGCATCGCTTTGCGCCGCCCGCTCCCGGCCGACCGGCCATGGCGCAAGCGCTCTTTGAGCCCCGACCCTATGAGGGTCCCGAGCCCGCGCTCCTCTCCGTGCGTTGCGGTCTCATTGCTGCGCAGAATGCGCTCTCGGTCGCCGCGAGGCGCATGGCGCCACATGGCCACACCTCGAACGCAGCCATGCAGGTGGCCGCCGCTCTCTCGTCCCTGATGGCGCCGTGGGTGGGAGCGACTCATCTCGTGGCGGACAGCGACCTCCTCTCGACCTCGTTCGGCAAGGCGCTCGTGGATGAGATGCGAAGGAACCCCCGGCGCTGCGCCGAGAGTTTCAATGCGGCGCTCGCCCTTGATCCGCACGCAGCGCGCCCGCTGCGGATCGCTGACGATGTGGAGCTGCCGGTCTGGTCGATGTCAGCCGAAGGGGCGCGACTTCGGGTCATGGCGCGTGACCTCGCGGCGGCGCCGCGCGATCGACGCTGGTTGCCGCGAGCCTTTCTCCTGAGCGCGATGGTTCGACTCGGGCTCTGCGACCGCTTTGTGCATGGACTCGGGGCGCAGCGCTACGAGCGAGTGACGGAAGCGTGGTTCGGAGAGTGGCTCGGCGTGACTCTCCCGCCGGTCGACATTGCGAGCGCCACCCTTCGACTGCCCTTGGCGCCGGAGGGCGAGGCGACGGAGCATGCGCCTTCGCCCTCGGAACTGCGGGCACTGCGCCTGAACCCCGAAGCCATCGACCTCCGGGGCGCGAGCGACGCTTTTCCGGGCGTGCAGCCCGGCTCGCCCCTCCCCGTCCCGCGCGGTGAACCTGGCACGCTTCGCCCCGGACCTCGCAAGGCGGCGCTCCTCCGCGCAATCAGCGATCGACCTCGTCGTTCACCGGCGCGGCGCAGCGCGTATCAGGAACTCCTTCGGGAACTCGAGGCGATGCGGCATGAGCGAGCCGGCGCTCTCGCCGACCTCGAAGCACGGGCCGCCGCAGCCGAGGCGACGCGTCGAAGCATCGACCTCGCCCGCGACCGCACATGGCCCTTCGTCTACTTCGACCCCGCGGCGCTCGATCACGCGCTCTCAGGCGTGGCGTGGTCCTCGGCGGGCGCTTCCGGCGCCGCGAGAGGATCGGGTCGGTAGATCCGCGTGTCGATCGACCAGATGCGCTCCGTGAACTCATGGCCCGGCTGATGGCTGTCACCCTTGCTGCGGTTGGCCGCGGTCAGCGCGATGGCCGTCTTCGCGTCGAGGTTGTCGAGCGCCGAGACAAAGATCGCCTCCGGTGACGAAGGCACCTTGACCGCGCCGAACTCGGGGTTGCCGTGGTGACTGATGACAATGTGCTGAAGCACGCGCAGCGCTTCGGCGGGGAGACGATGACCGCTCTCCCGTGCCGCTGCGCCGGCGAAGGCCTGAAGCCAGATGGCACCGCGCACGGCGTGTCCGATGAGATTGCCGTCGGCCGTGTAGTTGAAGCCTCGCTCCCACTCGAGTTCGACCGTCTTGCCGAGATCGTGCAGGAAGAGACCCATGAGCACCAGATCACGATTGAGTTCGGGGTAGAGCGGCAGCATCGCCTCGGCCAGACGGAGCAGTTGCAGCGTGTGCTCGAGCAGGCCACCGATCCACGCGTGGTGCACGCTGACGGCGGCGGGCGCGTGCTTGAAGCCTCGCACGAGCGATTCGTTCGACAGGTACTGGTTCGCGAGCGCCACCATTGCCGGGTGCTGCATCGATTGGAGGAGTCGCGTCACCTCGGCGAACATCGCGTCGATGTTGTGCCGGGTGGAAGGGAGGAGCTTCGCGAGCGCCGCCGTGTCCACCTCCACCGCTCGCATCGACTCGGCGATCAACTGGACCTGGCCGCCATACTCCTGAGCCTGCCCGGAAACATGCACGAAGCCTGTCCGCGAGACCTCGTGGAAGTCCTCAGGATCGAAAGTCCACATGCGAACGGCCACCTCGCCGCTGGCATCGCGCAAGAGGGCCTTGAAGTAGGGCTTCTGATTGCGCGTGACCCCGACCTGAGGATTCACGAGGGCGTAGACGCCATCGAGGTAGACCTGCGGGCGGAGATCGCGGAGATCAATATGCGGACCCACCTCACCGACTGTGCCGGTGTGCTGTGACTTCATGACGCGAGTGTAGTCGTGGCGCTGGACTGCCGAGTGTGAGGTCCTATCCTTGGAGCACCGTCATTCCGGTCACGCTCAGAGATGCGCCTCATCCATCGGGTGCTGGCGATCGGCCCCTCGGAGAACCATGCGATCAATCTCCGCCTCGATGCCCTTGTCCCGAAGGCTTGTGTGCCGACCATTCATCGGCCCAGCGCTGCTCGCCGCGATGACTGGATTGATCATCGTGACCACCGGCGCGGTGGCCCAACCTCCCTCGCTTCTCTCATTCTCGAACCAGACCTTTCAGGCGGGCGTTGCGTCCAGCCATCTCACCTCGGGCTTCGTGCAGTTCCAGTACGCGGGCGGCGGAGCCATCGGTGACTTCAATCGCGATGGCCACATGGACTTCATCATGCTCTCGGGAGGCAACAACAACATTCCCGATCGTCTGTTCATCAACAACGGGGACGGGACCTTCACCAATCGCTCGGCGGAGTGGGGCATCACCGGACCGCATCGCGGAAAGTCGGTGGCCGTGGGTGACTACAACAACGATGGCTGGCCCGACATCTTCATCACGAGCGCCGGACCCATCGGGCAGGTCTTCGGTCCCGGGCACCATCGCCTCTACCGCAACAACGGGAATGGCACCTTCACCGAGGTGGCGGCGCAGGCCGGCGTCGCCTTCGCCGACCCGACCGGCGAGAGCGCGTGGACCTGCGCGTTCGGTGACTACGACCTCGATGGTCATCTTGACCTCTTCGTTGGCGGCTTCCGATTCCCCGCGAGCAACACTCCCAATCGACTCTTCCGCAACAACGGCGATGGCACCTTCACCGATGTCACCGAGGCGATCAGCCTCTTCAACGGCGTTGGTCCGGTGGCGGCGCTCTCCGCGCGATTCGCGGACATGGATGGCGATGGCTACCCCGAACTGCTCCTCGGCGGTGACTTCAAGGGGGTGAGCGGCTTCATCGGCAGCCGCTACTTCCGCAACAACGGCAACGGCACCTTCACCGATGTCACCGACGCGAGCGGCACGGGCGATGAAGAGAATGGCATGGGGCAGGCGCTTCTCGACATCGACAACGATGGTCGCCTCGATTGGCATGTGACCAGCATCTATGGGCCGAGCTTCGGTTGGACGGGCAACAAGCTCTATCGAAACCTCGGCAATCACACCTTCTCCGAGATCTCCGGCACCGCGGGCACCTTCGATGGCGGCTACGCGTGGGGCGCCGTCGGAGTCGACTTCGATCACGACGGGTGGGAGGACATCGCCGAGGTGGGTGGCGATGCGCAGCCGAACAGCCCCTTCTACAACATCCCTGCACGACTCTGGCTGAACAACGGCAACGGGACCTTCACCGAGAGCGCCGCGGCCACCAACTTCAACTTCGTCCAGAAGGGGCGAGCACTCCTTCGCTTCGACTACGACAACGACGGCGACCAGGATGTGCTCATCTTCCGCTTCAACGGAGTGCTCACGCTCCTTCGCAACGATCTCCAGCATGGGCCGACGACGGCGTGGCTGCGCGTCTTCCTCGATCCGAAGGGCGCCCCGGGGATCGCCCCCGATGGCATCGGCGCGATGGTGCGCGTGGTGACCAACGGCGTGACGCGCGTGCGCATGATCGACGCGGGTGCGAGCTTCCTCGGGACTTCCGAGTTCTCGGCGCACTTCGGTCTCGGCTCCGCCGCCGTGGCGGAGGAAGTCACCGTCAGGTGGCCGACCGGCGCCGAGACGACACTGACGAATGTGGCCCTCAACCGCACCATCACCATTGCTCCCTCAGGATTGCTCTGCGCCGCCGACTTGAATCACAATGGCATGATCGATGGAGCGGACCTCGCAATCGTGCTCGGCGCCTGGGGTTCGACCGGCATGCCCGGTATTCCCGGCGATGTCAATCGCGACGGTCAGGTCAACGGCGCCGACATCGCGCAGGTCCTCGGGGGTTGGGGCCCGTGTCAGTGAGCGGGGCCGGTCAAGCCGCTCGGTGAGCGGCGCTCCTCGGCGAGCACATCGGGGACAAGGTCGGCCAGCTCGTGCGCAAGGAGTCCGGCGCTGCCATGCCGCGCTGCCCAATGATCCGCCGCCCGACCATGCGCCCAAACGGCGAGCCGTGCGCACTCGAAAAGGTCGAGCGTGTTCGAGGCCGACCCGGGGCGTGCGATGCCGGTCGCCGCGCTCGCCGTCGATCGCGGCACTGGAGCCTTGACGCCCGCGCGGTGGAACTGCGCGACGAACGATGCCGCAATTCCGGTCAGCACATCGCCGCTTCCGCCAGTTGCGAGCGCCGGGTTCACCGTGCTGGCGGTCCAAGTTCGAAGACCGTCGCTCACCACGGTCGGAGCGCCCTTCAGGATGACCACGGCACCGAGCCTCTGCGCGAGCCGTGCCGCGGCGTCGGGTCGTCTCGCGGGCTCGATGGCGTCGTCGGGTGAGAGGCCGAGATCGAGGCGCTGCGCCAGTCGCGCGAACTCCTTCGGGTGCGGCGTCAGGATCGCGCTCGCTCGGAAGTCGAGATCGAAGCGTTCAACCTCGCTCAGGCAGTTGAGCGCATCGGCATCGATGACCATCGGTGGAAGGTCCGCGGAGATGAGGCGCATCACCACCTGCTGCTGCGGAGTCGCCGAGCCGAACCCGGGACCGATGGCAATGGCCTGCGCGGAGGTGAGGTGCGGATCGATCACTTCGGCGGCGCGCGCAGGTTCGATGGCGCCATCTCCCCCGCAGGGGAGCGCCACACCGGTCGCCTCGGGAACCACCGCGAGCGCTTCGCGCAGGATCGCCTCGGGCATCGCCAGCGCCACCAAGCCGCACCCTGCACGAAAGGCCGCCCGCGCCGTCAAGGCGGGCCCGCCCAGCATGACGCGCGGTGCCGCGGCCTGTCCGCCGATGACCACAACAGTGCCGAAGGTTCCCTTGTGTCCATGCGGGTCGCGCGCGGGCAGTTCCGGCGGGCGAAGAGCCGGTGCGATGTCGGCTGCCAACGACTCCTTGGCCGGCCGTTGGGAGCGTGGCGCCTCGTTCATCATGGCGATCGACGGCCGTCGCGCCGCTCCGTCTCGATGACCTCGATCTGGAGGTTTCCGAGCAGGCCAAGCAAGTTCACCCATTCGGAGTCGACCGCGCCATGCTCGAGTGCGCTGACTCCGCTGGCAATGTGGCCGCCGTGGAAGGCGAGCCCCGCGGGAAGAGTCGCATCGAAATCAACCCATCCGCGCTCAAGCAGCGCCTGCGTCCACATGTGCCAGCCGAAGACATCGCGCTCTCCCGCGAACTCCTGGCAGTAGACCAGCCCCATGACGACGCGGGCAGGAATGCCCTCGGCGCGCAGCAGCGCCGCGAGCAGCACCGCATGTTCGGTGCAATCACCCGATCGACTCCGGACCGTCTCCGAGGCCGTCGCGAAGGCGGAGTCGAGCCCCTTGCGCCGGATATGCCGATAGACAGCGCTTCGCAGCGCCTCGACGCGGCGCTCGTCATCGGCTTGGCGAAGCGACCGAAGGGTGCGCGTGGCGAGCGATTGGATCGCCTCATCGTCCGAGTCGATCATCACCGATGCGCGCCGGTAACGCTCCGAGAGTCGATCCTCTTCCGACGGGGGCGACGCGAGGCGCTCATCGACCGTCACCTCCACCTGGTCCGGCGCGAGGCGACTCACGCGCTGCGCTCCACTCTCGGGAAGCTCAATCGCAGCACCGTCGATCGTTCGAATGCGGAAGCGCGCCATCGCCACACCGGAGGCGTCTCGAATCGGACGATCGGGGCGCACCAGCGTCGACACCATGACCTCCGCCGCGGCGCCCTTCAGGGCTGCGTCCGCCTCGGCCTTCTCGACGAGCGTCGCCTCGACGCGACCGAGCGGCATCACGAGCACGCTGCGCATGAGCACACCGTCACTCGACCACTCCTCGACAGAGGGCACCTGATTGAGTGAGTCAGTCACCTCCCACACCGTCACGGGGATCTCGCGATCGCCGAGACGGGCGCGGCGCTCCCCGCTGAGGCGGGCGCGGCGCTCGACGACCTGAATCCCGGCGCTGAGATCGACCGTGGTGACGGTGAACTCGCGGCTGTTGGCGCTCCGCCTCGAGGCGGCCACGCGATCGGCCACGAGCGGCGTGAGCCAGCCGTCGGGGGCCAGCGTCAGCGTCGACTCTCGGCTTCGACCATCCTGCGTCGAGCGGACCGTGACCCTGTTTCGATCCTCCGTGTCGAAGCGGAAGTGCTGCTCGACCGGCTGATCACCCATGGCCTGTCGCGACATCGCCTGTCGCGGCTGACCACTCGCGGTCTCTTCGAACCACGAGGAGAGCGTCATCGACACCACCGACCCCGCCCGACGGAAGCGCATGCGGAGTTCCGACGCGCTGCGCCGAAGGGCACCATCGGCCGAGGTCTGCGTGGTGATGCGCATGGAACCGCAGGGTTCGTCGTTGAGCGTGAAGCGATACCAGCGATCGCTGGTGATCGTCCACTCGACGGTCGCCTGATCCTCCGCGGTGGCATGCGTTCGCCCGGAGTCCATCGCGCGCGCCGCCGCCGAGAGCATGAACGCCGTGCACACCATGCCCACCATGCCAACCAAGAACACGAGGCGCACCTTCGCCGCGATCACGCCGCCAGCGGGCGCCACCCTCTGGCCCGCGCCCCCCCCCCATGCCAGCCGCGCCGCTCGACGCCGCAGCCGGTGTCCGATCATTGCGGCCTCATCAGCGGGAAGAGAATCACATCGCGGATCGAGGGCTGGTTCGCAAGCAGCATGACCACTCGATCAATGCCGAGACCGAGCCCGCCCGCCGGCGGCATGCCGACGCGCAGTGCCTCGAGAAAGTCCTCATCGAGCGAGCGGAAGGTCTGCGCTTCCTCATCAATGCCCGCCAGTTGCTCGGTGAACTTCGCGAGCTGGATGTCGGGATCGTTGAGCTCGGTGTAGGCCGGGCCGATCTCCATGCCTGCGATGAAGAGATCCCAACGCTCGGCAAGGTGCGGCACCGCGCGGTTCGGTCGAGTCAGCGGAGAGATCGCCGAGGGGTAGTCGGTAATGAAGGTCGGCCTCGCTCGATCAACGAGGTGCTCGGCGTGGTCTTCAAAGAGCTGATCGACGAGGAACCAGTGATCCTTCCTCGCCGCGTCGCTCACATGGCGCCGCTGCGCTTCGGCCCGAACCGCACGCTCATCCTCCATGGGGAAACCGAACTGTCGTTCAAAGAGCTCCCCGTACTTCACTCGGGTGAAGGGCCGCGCGTAGTTGATCTGAAGATCGCCGAAGGGCAGCACGGGACCATCGCCCTCGGCCACCGCCTTGGCGCCATCCGGCGCCTCTCGCCCGAGTGACGCCACTTCGACCGCGAGTTCATGAATCAGGCTCTCCGTGAGCTCGAGCATGGTCCAGCAGTCGCCGAAGGCCTGATACGCCTCCATCATCGTGAACTCGGGGTTGTGGCTTCGATCGACGCCTTCGTTGCGGAAGTTGCGGTTGATCTCGAAGACCTTCGGCATCCCCCCGACCAGCAGCCGCTTCAGATAGAGCTCCGGCGCCACGCGCAGGAAGAGCGGAATCCCCAGCGCATTGTGATGCGTCACAAACGGCCGAGCCGCGGCACCACCGGCGATCGGCTGCATCATCGGCGTCTCGACTTCGAGGTAGCCGCGTTCACTCATGAAGCGTCGCACGCTGGTGACGAGACGCGAGCGCAGCGCGAAGGTGCGCATCGTCTCCGGGTTCGCGTACATGTCCATGGCGCGACGCCGATAGCGGATCTCGGGATCGCTGAGTCCATGGAACTTCTCAGGAGGTGGAACGAGCGACTTCGCGTGCATCGAGAGCGACTTCGCCCAGACGCAGATTTCGCCCTTGTTGGTCCGGCCGATCGGCCCCTCCGCCACCACCAGATCACCGTAATCGAGGTGCTTCGCCAGTTCCCACGCCGCGGCATCCACCTCGTTGCGCGAGATCGACACTTGGAGATCGCCGCTGTGATCGCGCAGGAAGATGAAGATGAGCTTTCCGAGGTCGCGATGCTGCATGATGCGGCCGGCGACCTTCACCACCTGGCGCGGATCGCTGATCGCCGCCGCAACGCTGCCAGGCGCGCCAGCGGCGTTCTTCGCGGCGGCGACCGCCTCGGTGTGGGCGTGGTGATCGGCCTCGGAGAAGCGCGATCGCGCGGTGGCGAGGTCCACCAGACCGTCGACGCGCTGTCCGTAAGGCTCGATGCCGAGGTCACGCCGCAACGCCTCAAGCTTGGCTCGCCGGGCCGCGACGAGGACGGACACTTCCGACGCCGTCTCGCCCGCCTGACCGTCGTCTGACTTCCTGGGTGCTTCGCTCAATCCGTGGCCCTTCCATGTCACCCCGACATGGTGCACGCCGGGCACTCTGATCGGAGGAGCGCGTCATCGTATCGGCGCGAGATACACTTCGCCCACTTCAATGACACCTCCATCGGGCATTCGTCGAATCGGCGTTCTCACCGGCGGTGGCGACTGCCCCGGGCTGAATGCAGTCCTTCGAGCGGTCACCAAGACGGCGATCTTCCAGCACGGCATCGAGGTCCATGGGATCGAGGATGGGCTGCTCGGACTCGTCGAAGATCGTGTGCGACGCCTGACCGCGAGCGATGTCTCGGGCATCCTGACGCGCGGCGGCACCATCCTCGGCTCGAACAATCGCTGCAATCCCAAGCGTCACCCGGTCGGCAAGGATGCGCAGGGCGAAGTCCTCTTCGGTGATGTCACCGATCGCTGCGTGGCGACGGTGAGAGCCCATGGACTTGATGCTGTCATCGTCATCGGCGGCGATGGCACGATGAGCGCCGCGAAGCACCTCGTCGAGAGCGGCATCAATGTGATCGGCGTGCCCAAGACGATCGACAACGATCTCGTCGGCACCGAGATCACCTTCGGCTTCCTGACGGCCGTCGATACGGCGACACAGGCGCTCGATCGCCTTCACACGACCGCCGACAGCCATCACCGCGTGATGGTCTGCGAAGTGATGGGTCGCAACGCAGGCTGGATCGCGCTCACCTCGGGGGTCGCCAGCGGCAGCGATGTCATCCTGATGCCCGAGATCCCCTTCTCCTTCGACGCGATCGTGTCAGAGATCGACCGGCGCATGACGAATGGCCCCGGCTTCGCGATCGTCGTGGTGGCCGAAGGCGCCCGCGCTGCCGGCGGCGAGCAGATCGTCGCCATGATCGACACGCTCAGCCCGGACCCGGTGCGCCTCGGAGGCATCGGTGCGTTCGTGGCGCGCGAGATTCAGGCGCGCATCGGCGTTGAGACTCGCACCACGGTGCTCGGTCATGTGCAGCGCGGCGGCACGCCGATTCCGGCGGATCGCGTGCTCGGAACGCACTTCGGGTTCATGGCGATCGAAGCCCTCATGAGCGGCAAGCATGGTCGCATGATCGCGCGGCAGGGCAATGTCTTCTGCGATGTCGATCTGCTCGTCTCCGCGAACAAGCAGCGCTTGGTGCCGCTTGATCATCCGCTGGTCGCTGCGGCGCGGGCCCTCGGAACCAACTTCGGCGATGCGACCCGCCGGACCGATTCGTCGACTCAACCTGCGGTGGTGGTCTGAGGCGTGCGCCGCGCGGTCTTCCTCGATCGGGACGGCACGCTCGTCGACAACGACGCCGACCTTGGTGACGCCGCGGGCGTGCGTCTCCTCGCGGAAGTCGCGCGCGGCTGTGCGCTCCTCTGCACAGCAGGATGGGCCCTCGTGGTGGTGACCAATCAGGGTGGTGTCGCGCGCGGTGCCTATGACGAAGCGGCCGTCGATCGCGTGCACGCGGAACTCGAGCGCCAACTCTGCGAAGCGACGGGCCTTCCGCGCGTGCTCGACGCGTTCTACCACTGCCCTTTCCACCCCGAAGGAGTCGTTCCCCGCTATCGGCGCGAGCATCCTTGGCGGAAGCCCGCCCCCGGCATGCTGCTCGCTGCGGCGCGCGACCTCGACCTTGACCTCGCGCAGTGCTGGATGGTGGGCGATGCGGAGCGCGATGTGCTCGCCGGGCGCAGCGCCGGGGCCAGGACCATTCGAGTGGCTGATGATCCATCATCGATTCGCGCGACAACAGCGGCGGATTTCGTCGATCGAACGCTCATTGATGCCGCGAAGCGCATCGATGCGGCATCACGCGCCGATCTGCGCCCTCGCAGCACGGTGCGCCTGCGGGCCAAGAGCGATCACGCGCTGATTGACCCGACCCTCCGTGAGAGTGTGCTCAGCGCCGCACGAGCGCTCGCCGAGCGCACGGGTGTCGAGGTGGCGCACCTCGCCGCAACACCCGCGGGCCTCGAAGCAACACTGGTGGGCGAAGAGGTGATCGCGGTCGGCTTCGCCGCGGAGTTGCGGCGCACCACCGAGGCGTGGTTCCGCGCTCGAACCGGCGAAACGCTGTGGGGTGAGCGATGACAAAGAACTCCGTCGCGACCGGTGACACCCGAAGCGGTGACGCGAGCGCGGGGCTGCCCCAGCTCGACCCGCCACCATCACTGGTGGGTTCGATCGAGCCGCTCCCTGAAGTCGCGCGAGTGGTGGTGCTCATGCCGAGCTGGGTGGGCGACATCACGATGGCGACGCCGCTCCTGCGCGCGATCCGCGAGGCTCGACCGCGCGCGACCGTCGCGGCACTCCTGCGCCCCGGTCTGAGTGACATCCTCTCGGGAACTCCATGGCTCAACGAGATCATCGAAGCGCCGATGCGCGGCTGGGCAGGCCCATGGAGCGGGCTTGCCCGGGCGCGGGGGTTCGGTGCAGACACGGCGCTGCTCCTTCCGAACAGCATGCGCTCCGGCCTTGCGGCGCTGCGACTGGCCCCGCGTCGCGTGGGCTATTCAACCCAGCTCCGCCGCTGGACATTGACCGACCCGCTTCCTGCGCCTGCGCGGCGGCGCCCGACGCCGGCGGTCGACTTCTATGCCGCGCTGGGCGAAGCGCTTCTCGGGACTTCGATCTCCGATCGCCGCACTCAACTCTTCACGAGCCCCGAAGAGGAGCAGGCGGCGGATGGGCTCCTCGGGGATCTCCGGTCGTTCATTCTGCTCAATCCAGGCGCCAATCGAGAAGACAAGCGCTGGCCCGCGGAGCGATTCGCCTCGCTCGGTATCAAGCTCCTGCGTGAGTTCGGGACCGCGCGCGGGAAGGGCATCGCTGTGACGGGTGCTCCTGCGGAGCGGGCGCTCGTTGCCAGAGTGGCAGCGCTGATTCAAGCGGAGGCAGGCAACGACGCCGTGATCGATCTCTGCTCGCGCGGCATGGCTCTTGGCCCATTGAAGGCGGTGGTCCGACGCGCGTCGCTCCTTGTCACCAATGACACCGGGCCGCGCCATCTCGCGGCCGCCCTTGGAACGCCGTCGGTGGTCTTCTTCGGTCCGACCGATCATCGCTGGACGACGCTGCCCGAGGAGCAATCGGAGCGAGACCGCCTTCTCGTCGCCGAGCCATTCCTTCCCGAACCACTGCAGGCCGATGACTTCGTCGCCGTCTGTCGCATCGATCGCATCTCGATCGAGGATGCGCTGCACGCGGCTCGCCGGATCCTCGAGCGAGCGTGATCGTTCGTGCGTCGGTGGCCCCTGCGGGGCCGGGCCCCGGCTGCGAACGGTGGTTTGACACCGCCCGGCCGTTCGACAAGCGTTCGAGTGCCCTCGGCGGAGCAATCGAGACCCGGTCCGTCATCATGCCCGCCCGCGACGGGCCGCTTCAAGCACCCTGCTCCCCCCGGCCGAATTCGGGCGGCCCGAGTGCGCCGAAAAATCCGTGCAATCAGATCGACGCGCTTCCCTCAAGCCGGGCCCGAAGCCAGGCGCGCCCTTCGTCGATGGCACCCCGAACCTGCGCGAGCGACTGACCCGTGATCTCCGCAATGTCGCGAAGGGAGCGCCCGCAGTAGTAGTTGAGCCTGATCGCCTCAGCCGACTCCGGTGCCTTCTCGGCGAGTTCGTTGAGGGCTTTCCTCAGCGCGGCAAGCTCCGACATGGTCGGCAAAGCGCTCCCGTCCTTCTCGGCGGCGGGGTCGACCGCATCGACATCGAGCGGCCTGCGCCCGCCACCCCGCTTCACCGCGGCGGTCGCGCGAGCTTCCTCGACGAGCACATCATGCATGGCCCTCGCAAGAAGCGAAAAGAGATGGCGTCGATTCTCCGCTTCGAGGGCATCCCGCTCGAGCAGGCGCTCGACGGCGGAGTTCACCAGCATCGTCGTCTGCATCACGGCACTGCGACGGAACCCGCTGCGAAGGAGCGCCGCGGCATGGCGCCGCAGGTCCGCCTGGAGAAGTTCGAAGACCTGTTCACGGGAGGCGGCATCGCCCTCGCGAGAGAGCCGGATCAACTTCGTGACCTGCGAATCCTGCAAGGAGCGCCTCCTGCCTGAGAGAAGAGTATCGGCAAGGCGGTACGCTGCCGCCGTGGAATCCTGGTCTTGGATCAGCTTCGCCGTGGCCGCCTATCTCGTGGGAGCGATTCCATTCGGCGTGCTCCTCGGTCAACTCCACGGCATCGATATCCGCGAGCATGGCAGCCGCAACATCGGGGCGACGAATGTCGGCCGCGTGCTCGGTCGCCGATGGGGCATTCTCTGCTTCGTGCTTGATGCGCTGAAGGGCGCTCTTCCCGTGCTCGCCGCCGGTGCGACGGCGGGCATTCTCGGCGCTTCCGCCGAGACCGTGGGTGCCGCGACGCTCGGATGGTGGCTGCTGGTGGTGGCGGCGGCGCTGCTTGGGCACATGTGGAGTCCCTTCCTGAAGTTCACCGGGGGCAAGGGAGTCGCCACGGGTTTCGGCGCGCTCGCTGCATTCTGGCCCCTGCTCGCGTGGCCCGCCTTCGTCGCCTTCGGTGTGTGGCTCGTGGTGCTCCGCCTCGGTCGCATGATCTCCCTCGCGAGCATCGCGGCGGCGGCGTCTCTTCCCATCGCCACGATCGCCCTTTCGGTCCGGTCGTTCGCCGCGTGGCCCATTCTGCTCGCGACCACTCTGCTCGCCGCGCTCGTCATCGTGCGGCACCGGGCAAACATCGGACGGATCCTCCGAGGCGTCGAGCCGAGAGTCGGCCGCCGCGCAACTTCAGGCGCTCCCGCGCAGAATGCCACCTGATGGCCGCGCCAGACCGCACCTATCAGAGCCCTCTCGAGACCCGCAATGCCAGCCGCGCCATGCGCGAGATCTGGAGCGCGCATCGCCGCGCCGTCACATGGCGCACGATCTGGATTGCCCTCGCCGAGAGTGAACAGGAGTTGGGACTTCCGATCAGCCGCGAGGCCATCGAGTCGATGCACGCGGCGAAGGAGTCGATCGACTTCGACGCCGTCGCGGCCCATGAAGCGCGGCTGCGCCACGATGTCATGGCCCATGTGCATGCCTTCGGCGATGCGGCTCCCCCGGCGCGCGGTGTCATTCATCTCGGCGCGACGAGTCAGGATGTCGTCTGCAATGCGGACATTCTCATTCTGCGCAAAGCGCTCGATCTGACTGCGCTCAAGCTCGCCCGTCTCATCGATCGCGCCGCGACGCAGGCGGCTCGGTGGCGCGCCCTGCCCGCGCTCGGCCTTACCCACCTTCAGCCCGCCCAGCCCGTCACCGTCGGCAAGCGACTGGCGCTCTGGGCGCAGGATGCCGCCGTCGCGCTGGCCGAAGTTGAAGCCCGCCGCGACGGCCTGCTGCTGCGAGGGCTCCGCGGCGCGACCGGCACGCAGGCCTCCTATCTCGGCCTCTTCGATGGCGATGCGTCCAAGGTCGAGGCGCTCGAAGCCGCGTTCATCAAGCGACTCGGCTGGCCCGAAGGGCGATCGTGGCGACTCTGCGGCCAGACCTATCCCCGCGTCGAGGATGTCCGCATCCTCTCCTCGCTCGCCACCGCTGCGGCGGCGATTCACAAGTGCGCCTCCGACCTGCGCCTGCTCGCCGCCTTCAAGGAGGTCGAGGAGCCCTTCGAGCGCGAGCAGATCGGCTCGAGCGCCATGCCCTACAAGCGCAACCCGATGCGCTGCGAGCGAGCCACGGGCCTGGCCCGCTTCGTGATGAGCCTGCACCACTCGGCGCTTGACACCGCCGCGACGCAATGGATGGAGCGCTCGCTCGATGACTCGAGCAATCGCCGGCTGACGCTGCCTGAATCGTTCCTCGCCCTCGATGGCGCACTCGACCTCATGATCAATGTGCTCGGCGGGCTCATCGTGAATGAGCGCATCGTCGCCTCGCGCCTTGCCGCCGAACTGCCCTTCCTCGCCACCGAGGAGATCATGCTCGCGGCCGCCAGAGAAGGTGTCGATCGGCAGGACGCCCATGAAGCGATCCGCCGCCACAGCATGGCAGCGGCCGCACGGGTGAAGGGCGAAGGACTCGACAACGATCTGCTCAGTCGGCTCGCCGCCGATCCCCTCTTCTCAAAAGTGAACCTCGATCGGGCCCTCGATCCTGGACGATTCACGGGCCGCTGCGCCGAACAGGTCGATCGCTTCATCGTTGAGGCTGTCGAGCCGATCCGCGCCCGCTATGGCGGCCGCTGGCCGCAAGAACCCGACCTTCGCGTGTAGAAGCACCACCATGCCGATTCCCAGACTCTCGACGAGCAACTGCGTGCTGCTCGTGATCGACATCCAGGAAGCATTTGTCGGGCATGTCCACGACTACGAGCGCATCTCAATCAATGCGGCGATTGCCGCCGAGGCCTCTGGCCTGCTCGGCGTACCCGTCATCGTCACCGAGCACTATCCCGGAGGTCTCGGGCGAACGCTCGAACTCGTGCGGCAGGGCCTGCCCTCGGGAACGCCGGTGTTTGAGAAGACCCGTTTCAGCGCCGCTGTGCCCGAGACGCTCCAGGCCATCCAGCGCCTCGGCCGCCCGAATGTGCTCCTCTGCGGCATCGAAGCCCATGTCTGTGTGCTCCAGACGGCGCTGGACCTGCTCGCCGCCGGATTCCAGACTTTCCACCTCACCGACGCCATCGGCGCAGGACAACCCTTTCAGGTTGCCCCCGCCTTCCGTCGCATGGAGCGAGCTGGATCGATTCCTTCCGGCGTGCTCTCGACGATCTATGAGTGGCTCGGAGACGCCCGCAATCCCGCCTTCAAGGCAGCCTTGACGCTTGCCAAGCGGATTCGCCCCGAAGCCGCCAACCACGATCCGGCGATCAGCCGCCTCCCGCTTCCGGTCCCTTCCCCAGGTCGAGGATCTTGACGCGAATGTCCTGAGCGACCGACTTGATCTCCTGCATGGCCTTTCGAACGCGGGTTCCGGCAGCCTTGTTGCCGCCCACCGCCTTCTGAAGATCCTCCGCCACTTCATCAACCAGCCGTCGCAGCCTTTCGTAGGCCTCCATGGGCAATCTCCTTGGGAAAAGCGCCGCGGGGCGCCAAGGTGTCGACGATCGGTCTCGGCCCGGAACGATCGGGTCCATCACCACGCCAACTGGCCGCCGACCTTTGGGCCATCGGCAGACCGATCTGCAAGTCGATAGATTATGCGACCCGCCGCCTGGTGAAGTGGCCTCAGGGCACAAAGAGCGGCACTTTCAGCCCAAAACAGCCTCAATTTTTACCCGCCGTGGCCTCTGACATCCTGATTGACCTGAGCCAGATCGACCTGTCCGCACGCCAGATTGACTCCGACAGGGTTGGCGAGATCCTCTTGCAGAAGGGGAACATGCGACACCTCGACTGGGTTGTCTGGGTCGATGAGACCGTGACAAAGGCCGTGGGCGTCAAGCAGGTCCGAGACGATGAGTTCTGGGTGGAGGGGCACATTCCCGGCCGGCCCCTCATGCCCGGTGTGATCATGATTGAGGCGGCCGCACAGCTCGCCAGCGTCGTTCGCCAGCTCAAGATGGGCGAGGAGGGCTTCCTCGCCTTCACCCGTTGCGACAACTGCGTCTTTCGCGGCCAGGTCGTTCCGGGAGACACGCTCGTCCTCCTTGCGGTGGAGAGGGAAGGCAATCGTCGCCGATTCGTGAGCCAGATGCAGGGGCTCGTCAACGGCAAGCTCGTCTTTGAGGCGACGATCACCGGCATGCGCATCTGAGCCGCGGCGGCAGCCTCTAGGATCGAGGCCATGGCTCTCGCCGACCCCGGCCCGCTTCTCTTCGAACCAATCCTCAAGCATCGCGCCTGGGGGGGGCATGCGCTCGCCGCGATGGGCAAGCGCCCCACGGGTGGCGTCCACCCGCCCTTTGGCGAGTCGTGGGAACTGGCCGACCTTCCGCTCACCATTGAGGGCGGTCGCAGCATCGTTCGCCAGGGCCCCTGGGCCGGGCAGTCGCTGCGCGAGGTGATCAACACGGAGCGAGACACGATTCTCGGATTGGCTCGGCCCGCCCAGGACGGCGGCTTCCCCCTGCTCGTCAAGTTCCTCGATGCCGCTGAGAACCTCTCGATTCAGGTGCATCCTGATGCCGCCTATGCACGCAGGCATCCGGGTGCGCTCGTGAAGAGCGAGGCGTGGATCGTGCTCCAAGCGGCGCCGGGTGCTGTTGTGTACCGAGGCATCGACCCCGCGCTGTCGCGAGACGATGTGGCGCAGCTCCTTGACGAAGATCGGGTGCTCGAAGCGCTGCTGAAGGTACCGGTTCGCGCCGGTGATTGCGTGCGCCTTCCCAGCGGACTCTGCCATGCGCTTGGCGCAGGCATCGTGGCCGCCGAGGTGCAGACGCCCTCGGACACCACCTTCCGACTCTGGGATTGGGGACGACACGATCCGAAGCGCCCGCTGCATCGGACGGAGGCGCTCGAGTGTCTGCTCATCGGCGCTGCGCAGGAACTCGACTCGACTGGGCACGCATTGCCGCGAGAGTCAAGCGACTCGACTGCGGCCGGGAGTCCTCGTGAATCGGGTTCGTTCAGCGGGAATCCTCTGCGAGCGGGCGCGTTCACCACGGAAGACCTCTGCCGAACTCCCGACTTCGAGATCGAGCGCATCTCCGTGAGCGCCGATCGTCGAGAAGGCGAGCGAGCGCAGCAGTCGTCGGATGGGCGGCGCGGCACGAGCGACACCACCGGGCAGGCTGACCGCCGCGAACATGAGCGGGAAGGTCATCGCGACCTCCCGAGCAAGGAGATCACGCTACCGATCGTGAACGATGGGCTGCCGGTCATCTGGATCATGCTGGCCGGACGCGCTCGTTTCGACCGTGACCGGGAGCACCCCTCAGCGCCGACTGAGGTCGTCCCCTTCGACACGCTGCTTCTCCCCGCGGGATGCGAGGGGTGGAGTGCCTCGCTCGAGCCGGGGACATGCTTCCTTCGCGTGACGCTTCCCCACCCCATGAGTCGTATGCTCGCGGCGCATGGGTGAGTTCCCACTGATCGTTGCACTGCTCGCAGGGGCGCTGCCACCGGGAGTTCTCCAAGGGGAGTTGGCATCACCACCCGCTCCTGCCGTTGGCGCTTGGGCACAGGTGTCGCCGAATGGCGCACGCACCGCGCCGCCTGCGAACGATCCGACGAGCCCGCCACTGGACCAGCTTCCCGGGGCGTCACCGTCTTCATCTGCACAAGATGCAGCGCCGGTCCCACCGACTGACGGACCGCGCGTCCATCGCGTTGAGCCCGGACTCGCCTGGCACCTCATTGCCATGGATGCGAAGCCCGGTGATCAGATCCTGCTAGAAAAGGGCTTCCACATCAATGCGCAGGTGCATGACCTGCATGGCACGCGAGAGAATCCGATCGTGATCCGCGGCGCCGATCCCGCATTCCCCTCCGCCGTCGTCTGCGAGGAACGGGGCGTTGAACTCGTGCGATGCTCCTGGGTGCGGCTTGAGAATCTCTTCTTCCTGAACCCAACCGAGGCAGCGATCGTCGTCGATGGCACCCGTCCCTCGGCCGCCTCGGACGAAACAGCCGGCGATGATTCCCTCGGCCCGGTGAGTGAGGTCTCGATCGCGATCGCCGGGTGTCGCATCAGCGCGAGCCGGGAGATGCCCGGCATGGATGCGATCCGGGTGATTAATGCAAAGACCGTCGGCATCGTCGACTGCCACTTCGAGGCGTGGTCCGACACCGCGATTGAACTTCGGAACGCCCATGGCGTGGTCATCACGCGGAATCGCTTTTCACCGCGCCCCGATTCCGCGCGTCAGCATGCTGTGCGTGCACTTGATGGAAGCCGCACCGTGGCCGTGATGCAGAACACCTTCGAGGGTGGAATCGGAACCGGCGTGCAGATCGGCAACTGCGACGCCGACTCCGAAGCGATCTCCGGCCGCGGCGCCACCGAGGTGCATGTGCTGCGATCAACCTTCCTCGAAGTGCAGTGTCCGGTGTCGATCTCCGGAGGCTCCACAGGATCGCTGCGCGAGTCAACCGTCATCGATGCAACGGCGCTCTATCGCGTCGATGCTCGATGCGGAGTTCCATCGCTGACTCTTGGCGGCAACATCTTCACCTGGGAGCCGTCCGTGCTTCGCGTGGTGGCCGATCGTCTTGGTGACGCAGAAGCCTCGATGGTCACGCTTGACGCCAACCTCTGGTGGTCAAGGGAACTCCCCATGGCCTTCGAAGTGGTGGGTCACCCCTTCGGCACGGAGAAGTCTCCCCAGATCACCACGATCGATCCGAGGCTTTCGGACCGGGGTTTCGAGCCCATGGAGGAACGAGCGAAGACCTTCGGCTGGCTGGCACCGCCTCCGGCGCCGCTGGTACCGGTTGAACAAGCCGCACCGGCAGGCAACCCACCCCAGACTTCGCCGAGGTCTCCAGAAGTGAGGGAATGAGCGGATCTCGAGTCGGGTCTTCCACCCGAGCCGATGTTTCTCCACGGAGTTCCCTGTGAGCGAACCGCTGTCCGAAGACGCCCTTCGAGCCTGGATGGACCGCATGGGTGGTCCCCTGCTCGGGATCGCCATGGGCATCCTCAAGGATCGGGCGCGCGCCGAGGACATCGTGCAGGAGACCTTCCTGCGACTCTGGCGGCGGCCGCCGGACCAGGGCGAGCCGGTCTACCCCTCGTGGCTTCGCACGGTGGTAACCAACCTCTCGATCAACGCGCTCAAGCAGCGACGGCGCCAGGCCGCGTCGGTCGAGACGATCGAAGCCGAAGCGCCGGGCGCTGCGACGCAGGCGCAGGCGGGGCTTGCCGCGCGAGAGGATCTCGATCGCGTGGAGCGGGCGCTCGCGCGGCTCGACCCGGCGAAGCGGGCCATCATCATGCTGCGAGCGCAGGATGACCTCGCCTATGAAGACATTGCTCGCGTGCTTGGGATCCCGGTTGGGACGGTGATGAGCCGCCTCAACCGCGCGAGACTGGCGCTTCAGCGCGAACTCGAGGCCATGGACCAGGAGTCGCGCGGGAGCTCATTCGATATTCGACGCTATCGCGCCGCAGGCGGCGCGTGAGGAGTGACGCCATGGATGACCGACGGGACTTCGACTGCATCGACTTCAAGCTTCTGCTCACGGCACTGGTCGACGGCACCGCACCAACCGAGGCACGCCAGACGGCGGAGCGTCACGCGCTCTCCTGCTCGGCGTGCCTGAAACTGCTTGAGGATGCGGAGGCGACCGACTTCATGCTGCGTCTGGCGGCTCGCGCCGAGCCGGCGTCACTCTCCGGAGACTTTGCCGACCGCGTGATCGCTGCAACCCATGGCGCCGAGATGGACGACCTTCCGCGCCAGCGTTCGTCCCGCCGCGCCTCGTGGCGAGAAGGTGTGGCGTGGCTCGCCGCGGCGGCGAGCCTGATGCTCGCGCTGGTCATCTGGAGCGTCGAGCAGCGCCCCGAGTCCCGCGGGAGCACGCGCGGTTTCGCCATGGCAACGATCGCCTCGCCGGTCTTCAGTGGTGTGCGCGAGCTCACCGATGAGGATCGTCGTGTGCGGGCGGGCCAGGAGGATGGCCTCGTGCGCACTGAGACCATCGCCTCTCTTCTCCGCGAACTCGCAGAGACGCTCGACCGAATCGATGCCCTCGATCCGGGAGACACGAACGCGGCGCTCGCCCTCTCCGCGCGGGTTGAAGTGCTCGAACTTGGGCGCCGCGCTTCGCTCCTCCGCAACTCGATGCCGGTCGAGCGCCGCGCCGATCTCGAGGCCGCCGAGGCGATTCTCGCAGGGCTCTCCGCAAGCGCCCCCGATCCGGTCCGACTCGAGCGACTCCAGGAGACACTCCGATCACTTGCCCTCGCGCAGCGATTGCGCGACATGGCCAGGGCGCTCCCGCGAACCATCGCGGCGGCGTGATCCGAGCGCTGTTTCAGGAATCGTCGCACGACGCGGCAAAGTCGCTCCGCCCCCTTGGCCGATAGAGTGTCCACCTCATGGAGATCGCCGCTTCGTCCGCCGCTGGCTCGCTTCAGGTTCACCGGATCTATGGCGCCATCCGACCGGTGTCGCCCATCGCCCCGCTGGCCGCGGGCTCGGTCCGAACTCCGGCGGATCCATCCTTCGCGCCCGGACTTCCAGCCAACGACTCCCTGCAGTTCTATGGCCGCGCGGCTGATCGGATCGAGGCGGCTACTGCGGTGAGACTCGGCCAGATCCTCGATCGCCGCGCTTGAGCAACTGGTCGTCAAGACCACGGTCGTTCGCACTCCCCCGACCTGGCCCCGCTTCAACAGCACTTCAGCCCCTGTGTTGGCGCGGCGGCACTCCCCCATGCTCGAGAGCGGGCCATCAGCCTCCGCATGAACGCCCGCGGAGAATTCGCTATTCTGCTCGGTCCCTTCGGACCTCACCCGCCTTGCGGCGGTTCGAGCGTTCCGGCGGTCGTCGTTCCGCAATCCCGCACGCCAGAGAGAGCACCCGCATGCCCGCCACCGGCACCGTGATCCAGGTCATCGGCAGCACCTTCGACGCCCAGTTCCCCGAGGACCAGATCCCCGAGATCTACAACGCCGTCCATGTGCACTATGACTTCCGCGGCGAGAAGTCGACGCTGGTCGGCGAAGTGGCCAAGCACCTTGGTGGTGGCCAGGTGCGCTGCGTGGCGCTCGCCTCGACCGACGGCGTGCGCCGCGGCGACCCCTGCCAGGACACCGGTGCCGCCGTCGCCGTGCCGGTGGGCGAAGGTGTGCTCGGTCGAGTTTTCAACCTGCTCGGTGAGCCAGTCGATGGCCGCGGCCCCGTGAAGAGCACGGAGCGCGAGCCGATTCATCGCAAGCCGCCCGAGTTCGTCGACCTCAACCCGAAGACCGAGGTTCTTCCGACCGGCATCAAGGTCATCGACCTGCTCTGCCCGTTCGTCCGCGGTGGCAAGATCGGACTCTTCGGCGGTGCAGGCGTCGGCAAGACCGTCGTCATCCAGGAGATGATCGCGCGCGTCGCTCGAAACTTCGGTGGCTATTCAGTCTTCGCCGGCGTCGGCGAGCGCACCCGCGAGGGCAACGACCTCTGGCTCGAGATGCAGGAGGCTGAGTACACCGATTCCGAGGGCAAGACGGCGCATGTCATTGACAAGGTGGCCATGGTCTTCGGCCAGATGAACGAGCCGCCAGGCGCGCGACTTCGGGTGGCGCTCTCCGCGCTCACCATGGCCGAGTTCTTCCGCGACAAGAGCGGCAAGGAGACGCTCATGTTCGTGGACAATGTCTTCCGCTTCACGCAGGCGGGCTCGGAGGTCTCCGCGCTCCTCGGCCGAATGCCGAGCGCCGTGGGTTACCAGCCGACGCTCTCCACCGAGATGGGCCAGATGCAGGAGCGCATCACCTCCACCCGACAGGGCGCTATCACCAGCGTGCAGGCCATCTATGTGCCTGCCGACGACCTGACCGATCCGGCACCAGCGACCACCTTCAGCCACCTTGACGCCTTCGTCGTGCTTGAGCGCAAGATCGCCGAAAAGGGCATCTACCCCGCCGTCGATCCTCTCGCGTCGACGAGCCGCATTCTCGATCCGCAGATCGTCGGCGAGCACCACTACCGAGTCTCGCGCCGCGTGCAGAACATTCTTCAGCGCTACAAGGATCTTCAGGACATCATCGCCATCCTTGGTGTCGATGAGCTCTCTGAAGATGACAAGCTCACCGTGTCGCGCGCCCGCAAGATCGAGCGCTTTCTCTCGCAGCCCTTCTATGTCGCCGAAGTCTTCACCGGCTTCCCCGGCGTCACCACGAAGCTCGAGGAGACGATCGACAGCTTCGAGCGCATCTGCAACGGCGAGGCGGACGATCTCCCCGAGAGCGCGTTCATGTATGTCGGCACCATCGACGATGCCCGCGCGAAGGCCGAGAAGATGGCCGCGGCGGTCTGAGCGACGGCCGGTCGACCTTGAAGAAGCTCGTCATCGCACGAGTGCGGTGCGCCTTCAGCCCGTGTCACGGGCGGGGCTTGCCTGCGCAGTACCGCAACCCGCGAGCGCTCACCACGGCCGGATGGGCGGGCGGAAGTCGACCACATTGCCCTCTTCGTCGAAGTAGACGGCCCACACTCGATCAGGTGCTTCACCGGGGAAGACCACGCCGGTCGCGAGGGTGCTCAGGTTGTCGCCATATTGCCAGCGATCGAAGGCGACCACGACATCGTTGCCAACACGACGGGCGTCGACGCGAGAACTGGGTTCACCGAGGATCTGCGCGACTTCGGCCTTCGACATGCCCTGCTGAAGGCGGCTCCAGTTGGTCTCATGCTGCGACTCGCACCCGGCGAGCGCGAAGAGAGCGGCCAAGGGGGCGAGGGTCACGAACGGGCGGGTCGGGAGCGATCGCACCCAGACACGGTACCGCGCCAAGGTTCTCGCGGGAGTACCGCCGCGCGACCCCATCGCGGAGCGGCAGAGACATCACGGTGCCCCTCGCCTCGGCGCGCGTCACGCGTGCGGCTGCACACACGCGGCGTGGGTACGGGGGAGACGGCGGCATGTCCGGCGCCGTTGACCGCGTAGGATCGCTCCATGACTCTGACGGCCCCGACATCACCTCCGCCCGCCGCGACCACCGATCTTCCCGTGCGCTCCGTTATCGATGCCCTGCTCGCGCGCTTCGGTGCCGAGCATCAGGCCCGCATCGAGCGCGGGGTGCGCCAGGTCGCGCGTCGCTGGCAGCAGAGCGATGGCAGCGGCGCCGACTTCGAGGCCTTCTGCCTGCGCCACTTCGTCGCCGACGAGGGCGATCTTCGTCGCCTCTTCAACCGTTTCGAAGTGGCCGTCGAACAGATCGGCGGTCACCTCCACGAGATGCGCCGCACGCTGCGACGATGGAGCGATCTCCGCGGCGATGACCTTCCCGGTGTCGATGATCTGCTCGCGAAGTTCGATCCGGCCCCGGACCTGAGCGATCAGCTCTATCGACAGCGACTGGCCTTCGTGGTGCTGCTCAACTTCGCACGGCCCGAACTGCCGGAGATGCTCGAACGCGGCGGAGAGTGGAAGACCGAGCAGTGGGCTGAAGCGCGGATCGCCCAGGCCTTCGGCGCTCGCGTGCCCTCGGAGTTGAACGACCTCGCGCGACGCATCAGCCACGAGGCCAATGTCTTCGTTCAGGAGTTCCATGTCCCGGTGGGCGGCATGGTCGATGGCTCGGGGCGCCAGTGGTTCGAGCCGGGCCGACGGCTCATCGCCCATTGGCTCATTCGAGAGCAGATCAAGGCGGCGTACGGACGGGAGCATGGCGCCGAACTCCAGCGGGCGCTGGCCTGGGTGATGGCGCGTCACATCGATGGATCGATTCCCCGATCGGTGATGGATGGCACGGCCACGGGCAAGTGGGACCCCCAGGCGAACACGATCAACGGCCAACCGGTGAACAGCTCTTCGTCGAGGACGGCTCAGGGCAGTCCGTCACCCGGCGATGTCGACGCGGTTGTCGGCCCCGAGCGCTATCGGCGCTGGCTCGACCAGCGATCGCTCGCAGAGCGGTTCGACAGGCTCTATCCGGAGCACCCGACCGCCATGGCGCGGAAGTTCGACTTGCATCGGGAGGTTCCCGAGACCGAGGTCGAGCGCCTGCTGATCGAACTGCTTGAAGCGCCGATGCGGCGCGACCTTGCGGCGCTGCTCGCGCGGCGCATCGGGCGACCGCTTGAAGCCTTCGACATTTACTTCGAGGACCTCGCCGAGGAGTGCGATGGCCCCTCGATGGATGCCGCGGTGCGAACTCACTTCGCCGATGAGGGCGACTTCCAGTCGAAGCTGCCCCAGATCCTGCGTGGACTTGGCTTCGCATCGGAAGACGCGGACTTTCTCGGCTCACGCATCCGGGTGGAGATTGCCAAGGGTGCGGGCCATGCCATTCGCCCGCTGCTCACGGAGTATGACGCATGGCTGCGCACCAACCGGCTCGACAAGGAGCTCGGATGGGATGGCTTCGACACCGCGATGCACGAGCTCGGTCACAACCTTGAGCAGCTCATCTCGACCTTCTTCGTGCCGAGGTCGAGTTTGCGCGGCGTGCCGAACACGGCATGCACCGAGGCCTTCGCGTTTCTCTACCAGTCACTTGGTCGCCGTGTGCTCGGCCTCGAGGACCCGGCGCTCGCGCAGCGGCAGGCCGATCTCGACGCAGTGCAGACGATGCTCGCCGCGTGCCAGATCGCCGGTCCCAGCCTGCTCGAACTTCACGCGTGGCGTTGGCTCTACGCCCATCCCGGCGCCTCACCTGAAGCGCTTCGAGATGAAGTGATCTCGATTGCCGATCGGCTCTGGAGTCGCTTCTACGAGCGCGACTTCGGCCCCGATCCCTACCACCTGCTCGCGGCGTATCAGCACATGATCGCCCATCCGCTCTACCTCGCGGATTACACGCTGGGCCACATCATGAGCCACCAGATTCGCAGCCACATGCATGGGAAGGACCTTGCGGCGGAGACGAAGCGCATCTGTTCGATCGGCCGAGTGACGCCCGACCTCTGGATGCGCCGCGCGGTCGGCTCGCCGGTCAGCGCTGCGGCGCTCATCCGCGACTCTGCGGAGGCGCTCGCGCGCCTGACATGAGCACCGGGGCGATTGCACAGTCGATCTTCGTGCCGCGGGCTCCACGCGAGCCGAGCGGTCATCGATGCGACACGGTTCGCGCAGCGCCGGACATCTCCACCACGCTGAAACACTCGCGAGCCCCGGGCGAGTGACCAAAGCCCCGGGCGCCACCCCGAAGACCCTGGCACGCCTCGGCCGCTCGAGTGCTGCGCGGACAGCGATGGGCGCCTGACGCCGCTCATTGGCAACGGTGCCGTTGCGCGCGCCGCCGTGCGGGCGGTACACTGATCTCGACCAGGCACGCGTAGCTCAGCTGGATAGAGCATCGGTCTTCGAAGCCGAGGGTCGCAGGTTCGAATCCTGCCGCGTGCGTTGCGGATTCATCGGGTTGATAGGGCGCGTGAAGCAAGTGGACGATGGCCTCCGGTGGTACGACCACGCGCGGACCTGCTTCAGGCCCCTCCAGAGCAATCGTGGTCATCAGGGGCGATTCGGCGTCGCCCGGAGCGCGTCAGGGCGAATCGGAACAACTCCAGCCGAGGAGAGCAGTTCCAGAATTCTCCTTCCAGAGGGACCGACTTTGCGGTAATCTCTCGAACCGGCCGTCGTGGATCAGGCAGAGACCTGAACCAGGGTGGCTCATCCAGCCCCCCGATCGATCATCGGGGGCTGAATCCGCAGTGATCGGGCGTGGGATGGTCCCAAACCCGGCATGCAAGCTTCATGCAAAGGAGAGAAAGATGCGTCGACTTCTGACTGCGGCCGCCGTGGCCGCCCTCGCCGTGGCGGGTGCCGCCAAGGCGGAGTTCTTCCCCGGTCAGGCCATTGCCGTCAATGGCTTCGCAGAGAATGATCAGTTCGAGACCACCTGGGGCACCTGGGCCGGCCAGGGCGACCACACCATCGGTGGGGTCAGCAACTACTTCGACTCCGTCTTCGGACCGAACTTCCCCGTGCAGGTGTCCTCGAGCCTGATCGACCCGCTCACGCTGAGCATCATCATCAACTTCAGCGGCTTCTTCCCCGAGGACTTCCCGACGCACATCGTCGACATCCTCGGCCTGAAGAGCGATGGCACGATCGCCGGTGTCGAGACGAGCAATGGCAGCGTCTTCACCGATGGCAATGTCGTCTCGTGGCTCGGCAATGGTGATGAGCTTCAGAGCGACCCGATCGTGAAGATCACGATCTTCCAGATCCCCACCCCCGGCGCGCTTGCGTTGGTTGGCGTGGCAGGCCTGGCCGCTCGTCGCCGTCGCGCCTGACCCCGCGATCTGTTCACGCACGGCGGAGCTCCGCCGATCATGATTCAGTCACGAAACCCGCCGGTTCGCGCCGGCGGGTTTTGCATTGGCCTGACGCCGCGCCTGAACTCGTGCGTCCATGGAGACGCCCCCGCCGAGCCGACGCCGAAGCCGGCATCGCCGAGGTCCTCACACTCGTCGGGAATGCCGTTCCGGTTCTCATCGCGTGACAGGCCCATCGAGATCGCGCAAGCATCGGGAATGCCGTCGCCGTCGCAGTCGGGTTTGCATGCGTCGGGCACCCCGCTCTGGTCGCAGTCGGTCACTAGCCCTTCGGCGATCTCAAGATCGTCGGGAATCTGGTTCCCATTGCAGTCGCGCATGCAGTCGGTGGCGAACTCATTGTGACTCTCGACGATTCCACTCCCCTGCAGGTTCCACTCGCGCGTTCCACAGAAGCGGCTCGAGCGCACGGAGACCGTCGCGTCATGAGCGAGGAACGCCCATGCGGAGCGCGAGGCATTGCCCTCGAAGAGGCAGTGCTCGGCCTTGACGGAACCTCGCCGAACATAGATGGCGCCGCCCTGCTCACCACTCCGATTGCCGGTGAACTCGGTGTCGAGGATGACGACTTCAGCGGCATCGGCGAAGATCGCCCCACCCCATGCACCGCTGCTGACGCGATTTCCTGAGAAGCGACTGACGAGCACAGCGGGAGCGCCACCATCGAAGAAGAGGGCGCCACCGCCAGTGACTGCGACATTCCCTTCGAAGCCGCAGGAGACGAAAATGGGCGCTCCGCCACGACTCTGCACGGCGCCGCCGAACGGCCCGGCCGAGTTCCCGAGGAATCGACACTCATCGATGACGGCACGACTCTCCTCCAGGCGAAGCCCCGATGCCGAGTTGCCACTGATGACACAGCGGGCAATGAGTGGATCCGCCCGCTCGACAAAGACGCCGGTTCCATTCGGACCGCGGCCTGATCGAATCGTGAAGCCCGTCAGTTGTGCTCCGCGCGAGCTGGGCTGACCTCGAATGATGACCGCCGGGCCGCCGCGAGCGGGCCCTTCGATGATCGTGCGCTCCGCGCCGTCGCGCGAGCGAAGCGAGATCGCCTTGCCGCGAAAGTCAATGGGGCCCTGGTAGATGCCGGGCTCGACTTCGATGACCTCTCCCTCAATCGCCGCGTCGATGCGCCGCTGGATCTCAACCCCCGGGCGCCTGAACAGTGATCCTGCCGAGGAGCGGAGAGCTCCTTCAGCAAGTTCCGTCGAGTCACGCGGGCCACGGGCCTGGGCGGCTGCATCACGGAGCGCCGTGCCGCGAAAGAAGAGGCCTGCGCCGACGACGACCGCAAGGGCCATCACGAGCGCTCCCGCACCGAAGGCAACCATCGGGCCCGACCCACGACCGGAAGAGGCGCCACCCGAAGAAAAGGGCCGCCGGACGGCCGAGTCACCAAGGCCTGTGGCCGGCTCGCTCTGTCGATTGCCACGCGCACCAAGACGGCCCTTCTCAGGCAGGAAACCGTCGAGGTGTGGCGATGGCCCGGAAGGCGTCAGGCCATGCTGGCCGGACGAGGACTCTCTCTCCTCCGCCCCGAGGGGCGGGGTTCCGCAAGACCAATCATCATGTTCAGCCATGGCGAGTCAACCTCCATGGCCGCACTTCCTGCCCTGCACCTGTCGCTCGATTCGCAAGTTCAGATCACACCGAGATTTGCGATCACAAGGATTTGTTCCAACGGCGTGCAGTGACAGTGGACGGCCAACTCGAGAGGTCGGCCACGAGCGACCTCGCCTCCAGTCCAAAGCGTCGATCAAGGTCCCGGGGGTTACCCTTGTGCGGTGCGTCAGACCTTCCGGACGCTTCTGGCCGCATGTCTGCTCCAGATGGTCCCCCTTCTGGTCGGGTGTCAGGGCCGCGAGCCTCGCTTCGACATCGTTCCAGAGCCCGTTTCCCTCGCACTCCTCTGGCGGACCACGGACGGCACCATCGCGGAAGCCGCCGTGAACTGGCCTTGTTTCGACGAGCTCCACAGGGAGTACTTGCGCCAGTATCAGGCCCTCGTCGCCAGGGACGCGCCGCCGATCATCGAGCTCATGCAGCGGGGCGACCCGCAGTCTTGGCGCACCGACCCTGCTCGAATCGATCGCATGGTCGCGCACCAGTCAACGCTGCTCAACGCGATGGCCGCACTCGACGAGGGTCTCCTTCACGCCATCGAGGAGTGCGGCTTCGATCCGATGCTGGCCCGGAGGCTGCGCGTCGCGCGGCGCATCGAACGCGACGACCGTGTCATCGCTGGAAGTGGCGCCCGCGTCATGAACCTCGTCGACCTCATTCCCCCGAAGGTGCAGCGACGAGACGAAGTGGCCGAAGTGCTCCTGTCCTACTCAGAGGCGCTGGCCGACGCCATGCTCCCACTTCGGGAGGCGGAGCGAACCCGGCTTGCTCGCCACGCGCGAATCGTGGCCGCACTGACGGCGGCCAACGATCAGATCGATGAGGGCTCTCGGCTCTCGCGGAATGCAATGGACCGGCGCGCCACGAGCGAGTCCGGGGTTCCTGTCGATCGCGCCCTGAGTCGGATTCTCGATCTCAATCTCATCACGCTTCTGCAACTCGGGGCGGCTCTCTCCGCCGACGAGCGCCAGGATCTGGAGTGGCGCTTTCAGACGATGATTGACGGCGCCCTGGGCGGTCTCGGGGTCCCCCCCGGCAAGATGTGGGTTCTCGAGGTGGCGTTAGCAAGTCCCAGGGTTCCGATCGAGGCGCGCCGCTCCCTCCGCAACGACCTCGAGCGCTTCAAAGCAAGGGTCGCGCCATTGAGAGCGGAACGCCTCGCGGCGCTGCGAACGGGCGCCATAGTGCCGACTTCCGGCACCTTGCCGCCTGCTTTGGCACGCGAGATGGACCGGCTCATCGGCGTCTCTCAGGGGGCTCTCCCACCAGATGCCGTGGAGTCCTTGAACGCACTCCTCCATCCAACATCGATCGAGGCGATGGAGACGGCGCTTCGAACACTGGCCCCAGCCGACGCCGATCGACTTTGGCGACTGGTCCCGACGAGTCACCTTCCCGACGAGCTTGAGGTTGAGTTCCGCAGTCACGCGTTCAGCAAGCTGAGTCAGGTCGTCGTTGGGGCACCCTTCGACGACCGATGGCTCGAAGAGGTCCTCGCTCGCGCTCGCGTTCCCGAGGAGATCCGCGAGGTGGCCCGACATCTGTGGCGGGATCACGCCATTCCAGAGCTCGAGGCCTCGAAGCCGATTCGTGAGCGCGTGGCTTCCGATGAGCGTGCCCTGATCGAGGGCTTCTCGGCGGATCATGATGTCCCGCGTCTGTTCGACCGGTTCATTGCGTCCGTCGAAGAACTGCGCCGCTCACTCGAGTTGGTCGAAGAGCGCTACATCGACTCCCTCGAACCGCTCCTTCCGGGAGACGATGCCCGGGATGGACTGACCCTTCGGCTCCAACGACGGATCGCTCGGGATCACTTCGACTGGTCTGTCGTGCCATTCAGCGAGATGCTCGGTTTCGGGCCTGAGTGCAGCGTCAGCATGGTTGAACTCATCGCCGTCGCACCGCTGGAGCCCGGCGAAGCCGCCATCGCCCAGGATGTCCTCGAGAGGCGCCTGCCTGAGCTGGCCGGGGACGCCGCCGCATTCAGACTTGAAAGCGTCTCGGCCCTTCGACGGTTCATCGTCGAAGCCGCCCGCGCGGGAGCGTTCCATGGCGAACCAGAGAAGCTCACCCCCGTCACCATGGCGATCTCGGCGCAGTGGCGTGGGCCGGTCAATCGACACCTGGCGCTGCAGCGATCGGTTCTCGACGAAGTCGCGGAACTTCTTCCGGAGCGTGCGCGAATGCTGCGCCGAATGTGGCGTCGAGCCGCGTATCCGGAGCTCTTTGTCAACGAAGGACGGTTCGATCGCCTGCTGGACATGGCGCATGGCCAGAGCCGCGCCGGCCCCGAAGCCACCACCGCTGCGCCCGCCCACGAACGGCAACCTTCGGCATCGGTTGAGGAGCGCATCGGAGCCTGGGAGGAGGTGAGCGACCGTCTCGAAGCCGCCATGGTGGATCTTCGGCGCGAAGCGAAGTGCCAGCACGCGATCGTCAATCGAGGCATGCTGAAGGACTATCTTCGTACCCAGCCCGCGCTGGCGGCATCGGTTGCGCTTCGCCGGGAAGCCCAGCTTCGACTCTTGCGCGATCTCCTCATGCTGGTCGATGACCCCGCCTTCACGCGCGGTGTCGATGCATGGATGCGGCCCCGCATCTCCGCCTTCTACTGGCTGTCGGAAGGATGACCGCCTCGAGGTGAGCGGCGCGCCCCCGCGGCTTCTGATCCGCCCGCCTCGGAATCCTCCTTCTTGCCGATGATGAGCCAGTTGAAGCCGCGGAGGAAGAAGTTCCCCTCCTCCGCCGCCTTCCGGAAGTTGCCGCGATCGAGCTTCGCATTGCGCCGCGCCACGCAGATGATGTCCACCGGCCGAAAGTGTGAACGCATGCGCAGGAAGAGCTCGACGCCGATCGGCATGAAGCGGCCGCCGGGAGCGCCGCGCTGCTTCTTGAAGGAGTCGCTCACATAGATCGCCATGTAGCGTCGGTCCTTCAACACGCGATGGAGCTCACGGATGACCTTCTCCATCGCCGTGTAGTACGCCGTGCCGCCATCGTCACCACCGGCATCGAGGTGCCCGATGCAAGCGGGGTCATCGGAGTAGCGCAGGTGTGTCGAGTACGGCGGATCGATGAAGGCGAAGTCCGCGACGCCATCTTCAAGCGGCAGGCGCCGGGCATCGGCGCGGAAGATGTCGCTGCGAGATGGCGCAAGGTCGTACCCGAGCGCGCGGCGACCCAGATCGCGCGCGACATCGAGCGTGGTGCCGGAGCCGCACATCGGGTCGATCACAAGATCCTTCCCTCGCGTGTAGCGAGAGAGCAGTTGCCAGATGACCCAGCTCGGTGTCGCGCCCTGGTAATCCTTGTCCCCCTGCATGGTCCGGCGCACGCCATCCGCTCCGACCGTGTCGTAGTGCTGGCTCGG
Source organism: Phycisphaeraceae bacterium (assembly GCA_019636735.1). Taxonomy (NCBI): domain Bacteria; kingdom Pseudomonadati; phylum Planctomycetota; class Phycisphaerae; order Phycisphaerales; family Phycisphaeraceae; species Phycisphaeraceae bacterium. Next base: position 346,484 of record JAHBWY010000004.1, on the reverse strand, counting down.
ATAGTGCCAGAGCGTGGTCGTCTCGAGCCGCAGCGGGGGTCGTTCCGCCTTGGTCGACGCTCTTCGGATGGGCCTCTTGTCACTCACTGGCCGCAAGGCTAGCCTTGCCCGAGATGGTGCGCAGGCTTCCATTCGCCGTCCTCCTGGTGCTCATGGTCGTGGGCCTCCCCGGCGCGCGGCTGGTCCATGAGTGGACGGCCCATGGCTGCGCGGCGAGCCCGTCGAGCTGCTGCCCCACAAGGGCCTATGGCGCCGCGGCTGCGCCGGGGGACGCACGAGCGCACCGCCACTTCACCCATCCCTCGGAGGAGCATGGCTCTCCCACTCCAGGGGTGCCCTCCGATCACGACTGTCTCACCTGCGCCGAGCTCGCGGTGCTGTCGGGTGGCGCGCCCTCTGACGCGCCGACTTTCATTGCGATCAACACCGAGTCGATCCGCGACGGCGTGGTGACCGAGCGGACTCACGCGAACGCCGCTCCGCGCGCGGTGCGAGCGAGACCGCCGCCGATGCTGGCCTGAGCCACGCGTCGAATCTCCTTGTCGCACTTCCCGTTTCTCACTGGAGGCACACCATGTGCCCATGTTCGTCAATGCGCCGCCAAGGGCGGCGCGCTTTCACCATCGTTGAATTGATGGTGGTCATCGGCATTGTTGCGATCCTGATGAGCCTTCTGCTGATCGGGCTGAGCACCGTCAGCCGACAGGCCACCGTCACAAGCTGCCTCTCGCAGCTCAGAGAACTCTTCAACGCCCACACCTCGTACGCGAATCTCTATCAGGAGTGCTTCGTCGATGTGGGGCTTCCCCACGGAGGCGGCGGCGACCCGAAGCGTTCGTTCGTCACCACGCTTCGAGGCTTCGGGATGGATGAAGTCGCGCTTCGCAGTCCGCTCGATCGGAGTTCGCACTGGGCGCCTGAGTTCGGCGAAGGCGTTCCGGTGAGTCTCTCGGGAGGCACCCCGCTCTATCGACGCACGAGCTTCGGCATGAACAACTACCTCTCACGGACCTACTCCCCCACCATGATCACCGGCGCCGGTGCGCCGGCCGATCGACTGTCGCGCGTCCCTCGCCCCGATCAGGTCATCTGCTTCCTGCTCATGACCGAACGGGGCAACTACGCCGGCAGCGATCACCCCCATGTCGAGAACTGGGGCGTGGTGAGCAATCCGGCGGCGCTCGCCGCCACGCAATGCCAGATCAACGCGATCGATCGGAGGCCGCCCTCCGGCAGCTCGCGCTCCAACTGGAGCTTCGTCGACGGACATGTCGCGACGCTCACCTTCGACGAGGTCTTCACCTCGCCGCAGGAGAACCGATTCAACCCCGGTCTCTGACCGGATTCAGAAGGACCCCCCAATGACCTTGTTCAAAGCTTGGCCACTTTCCCTGCCGCGCACCGGAACGGTCGCGGCCCTCACCCTCGCGTTCACGGCCTCGGCCCTCGCTGACGGCGTGCACGATGGTGACATCGTGCTGCTCATCGACAACTCTCGCATCACCACCTTCGAAGCCAACGAGGAGGGCGTCGCACCTCGTCGCGTCTTCGCCGGGACGCTCGGTGAGTTCGGTGTTCCCGGTGTCGGCGATGAGCCTGGATTCGACAACCCGGCAGGTACCTTCGAGCCGGGGAGCTTCATCAGCTTCACCATTCAATCGCCGCTGAAGGTCTGGAGCGGCGAGGACTTTCAGCCGACCGCCACGAATCCGATGGATGGCGTGCGCATCCGCCTCTCCTTCGCGTCTCTTTCCGCAACGAGCGCCGATGGCCCCGTCGATGGCTTCGGGCTCGCGGTCGCGCCGAATGGCGAGTGGCACATTCACTACATCTTCGAAGTGCTTCCGGCGCCGGGTGACGCCGAGGTCCCGGCGGGTGCCTACCTGCTCGAACTGGTGTTGCACACGACGCAGGAGGGGATCGCCTCGAGCGAACCCTTCTGGATCGTGCTGAACCATGAGCTCGACGAGGAGGCCTTTGAAGAGGCCTTCGAGTTCGCCGAGGAGACTCTCGGCGAGGCGTGCGTGGGCGATTTGAACGGTGATGGCACCGTGAATGGCGCCGATCTTGCGGTGCTGCTCGGGCTCTGGGGCGAGGAGGGCGGCTTCACCGCAGCAGATCTCAATGCGGACGGCACTGTCAATGGCGCTGACATTGCGATCCTGCTCGGCGCGTGGGGCGACTGCCCCTGAGCGACCTCGGCACCGCCGTCACTCGTGATGGTGTGCGCCAAGGCGACTCGTTGAAGGCGCTCTCCGCGCATGCCGCGCCAACGGCACGCCGGCAGGCAAGCGCATGACATTGCGGCCGGGAGTGGGTCCACACGGGCCCGCTCCCGGCCGTTTCACATGCTGAAGCGCCTTCGTTCAGTCAGCGCATGAGCGTGGCCGGTTCGTAGGTTCCCCTGATGAGTCCGAGCTCGCGCATCTGGGCCGCCAGTTCGCGCCAGCGCTCGGGGTCCATCGAGCCGAGGCCATGCTCGCGGGTCCACTCGGTCTCGATCAACGGGTGTTCGCGCTCCGCGGCGATGTTCATCGCCTCGAGAGACATCGCGGGGTTGAGTGCAGCGATCGCCGGATTGAAGCGCGCGGGGTCATCGAGATAGGCGCGCCACGCTTCGCGAAGCGCATCGACCATCTTCTCAACCACCTCGGGTCGCCGCTCGAGCGTACTGCGGCGCACGGCGATGACCGCGGTGTAGGGGTCGTAGCCACTCTCGGCCACGGGGAGCACGCGGACCGGCACGCCCTGAAGTTGCATCTGCACAGGTTCGGCGCTGATGAAGCACTGCTGCGCGAAGGCCGGATCGCGCGCGAAGAGCGCGAGCGCCCCGCCGTAGGGCACCAGCGTCACGCCACCTTCTCCGTAGCGCCGATTGAGGTAGGCGACATAGGGCAGCCCCGGCTCCACCGCGACCGTTGATCGGCTCGTCCACAGTTCACGAATGGAGGTGATGGGATTGGCTTCGTGGACCATGATGCCGACGGGACTCTGCTGGAAGATCGCGTAGATCGCCACGAGGTCACCGCCCTGCTCACGAATCTGGAGGATCTGGTCGGCGCTCACCACGCCGAAGTCGCACGCACCCGAGGCAATGAGCTGTGGTGTGGCCGTGCCGGCGCCGCCCTTGATGATCTCCACCTCAAGCCCGCGAGCATCGAACGCACCGATCGCCTGCGCCGCGTAGATGCCGCCGAACTCAGGCTCTGGAACCCAGTTGAGTTGCAGCGTGACGCGCGTGCGCTCCGACGACCCGGCGTCCGATCCACTTCGGCGCTCGCATCCACCCGAAACGAGAGAGAGCACGACGCCAACGGCAAGAAGCCAGACGACGGCGCGGACCACGCGCCCCTCGGCCGAATTCCCGGAGGCGTGCCAGCGCCGCAGGAAGAGCCATCCGCCGAAGCCCACCATGCCGAAGAGCATAAGTCCCACGAGCGACGAGAGCGCAATCGAGGCGAAGACGAGATCGGCGCGATTCTCCCGCATGGCTGAGAGGATCACGACACCGAGCGGAGCCTGACGACCGGCGTACCCCGAAACGAACTCGCCGACGATGGTGCCGATGACGGCGAGGCCCGCCGCAATCCGCAATCCCGTGATGATCTGCGGTGTCGATGCGGGGAGCCCGAGCTTCCACCAGGTGACCACGCGACCGGCGCGAGCCATCGAGAAGAGCTCTCGGAGTCCGGGGTCCACCGACCGCAGGCCATCGAGCGTGTTCGCGAGAACGGGGAAGATCGCGACGATGGCGCTTGCCGCGATCGTCGCCCCGAGGCCGTAGTGGAACCAGATCACGAGTAGCGGTGCCAGCGCCACCAGGGGCACCATCTGGAAGAGTGTCGCCAGCGGATAGAAACCGCGCTCAAGAAAGCGAGACATTGAGAGAACCGTTCCGAGGACGACACCGCCCACACCGGCGAACAGGAAGCCGAGGAGCGCACTGAGCGCCGTGCGTCCGGTCGCCGAAAGGAGTCGTTCAGCGTCGCCGACGAGCGCGCGGACCACATCAATGGGGCCCGGCAGAAGATAGGCCGCCGGTTGAAAGAGCCGCACCGCGCCCTCCCACAAGAGAAGGAGCGCCATCACGATCGTGACCGGCGGCAGTGCCGCGCGCAGGAGCGCCTTCACGCGCCACCTCGTGGCGAGGCACTCGCCGACTTTGCATCCCGGCTCGAAGACGATCCTCGCTCGCCGAGCATTTCGAAGATGCGAGCCGTCAGCGGCCCGAAGTCGGGAGTACCGCGACGAGCGACACCGGGCGCCCCAAGGTTCACGGTCAGCTCTTCACGCACGCGACCGGGCGACGAGGCCAACACCACGATGCGATCGGCCAAGGACAGCGCTTCCGAGATCGAGTGCGTGACCATCAGCACCGTCGCACCACTCTCCTGCCGAAGGCGAAGGAGTTCCTCGTCAAGCTCGAGCCGCGTCACTTCATCGAGGGCCGAGAAGGGCTCATCGAGAAGGAGAAGTCGCGGCTTGGTCACGAGCGCCCTCGCGAGCGCCACTCGCATGCGCATGCCCCCGGAGAGTTCGGCAGGCAGCGCCCTTGTGCGAGCGCCAAGTCGCACCAGTTCAAGTGCTTCGACGGCTCGGCGCCGCCGTTCCTCGCGCGGCACCCCGGCCAGTTCGAGGGGCAAGGCGACATTGTCGCGGGCGCAGCGCCACGGCAGAAGGCGCGGCTCCTGGAAGGCAAACCCGAGATCAAACCGCCGAGCCTCACTCGGTGCCGTTGCGATCGCCGCCGCCCCCTCTTCTCGATCGAAGAAATCGATTGAGCCCGCGTCACATCGCTCGAGCCCCCCGATGATCCGCAGGAGCGTCGTCTTCCCGCAGCCGCTAGCGCCGACGACCACCACGAACTCCCCCGGTGCCACCTCCATCGTGACTTGTCGGAGCGCCTCGACCTCTCCAAAGCGCCGCGAGACACTCTGCGCGCGCAACCCGAGCGCCGGTCGCCAAGCGCCGGTCGTCACACCACGCCTCTCATTGGACGCGAATGTCCACTTCGCACCCTTCGGCGGCTCGCGGAAGCTTCGCCCTCAGGCTCGTCTCAAGCTCCACGGGGTCGAGGTCCGAGGGAATGTGCGCGAGGAAGACGATCTGGCGCTTCTCTTCATAGACGCTGGCACCCTTGATGCGGCAGTGATTCTTGTGGAGGAATTCCTGCACATCGGCGTAGATGTGCCGAATGTCCAGCTTGGAGTTGAGCTTGAGGCGAATGCGCGCCGAGAGATGCGAGTCGAGCCAGAAGATGAGCCCCCACCCGGCCACGGTGACGAAGACCGCCATCGCCCACTCACCGAGACCCGCCGCGAGGCCGACGACCACCACCAGGATCGCTTTGCCGGTGACCTTGGGATTGTCGAGCACCGTGCGGAAACGAATCAGCGCACCGATGCCGAAGATGACGAAGGCGACCGCGGGATTGACCGTGAGAAGTTCAGAGGCGACGGCACCAACCATCCCCAGGAGGATCAGCGTCTTGCGCTCCTCGAGGTCGGAGAGAGGATCGACGCGCGTGCTGCGCCGCGGATGCCAGGCGATGATCCATGCACAACTGACGGCAATCGCAAGGCCCAGCAGGAGCCTTGTCAGGAATCCCCAGTGATAGAACTTCGAGGCGCTCCGGGCGATGGCGTCCCAGCTTCCAGATGCTGACGCCGCCGCGGGCGCTTGCTCCATCGACAGGATCGCGTTCTCTGCCTTGTCGGCAAAGGCCGGCCCTTCGAAGGCGAACCACGCAAAGAGAACGACGGCGAACAGAACAATCGAAGGACGCATCCGGAACTCCCAGCAGGAGGTGGCGCGAGGAATGCTCAAGCGGTGGGTATCTTGACTCGAAGTGGCGCATTCCACAAGCCACGCCTCATCCGGAGATTTCCCCAATGTCGATCCGATTCCCCTTCCCCTCCACGACCGCCGCTTGCCGCGTCGGCCTCGCAGGACTTTGTGCGGCGTTCCTCCTCTCCGCGCAGCCTCTGGTCGGATGCTCGGACGCTGGCACGCCGAGTGAGAAGGATCAGCGGCATCATGACCGGAAGGACCATGATCGTCACGACCGCGATCACGGTCACACCGACGCAAGCGAACACGACCACGATCATGATCATGACAAGGACAAGGAGAAGGAACGCCACGGGGGCCACGACCATGGTGATGGTGGGGGCCAGGCTGATGCCCACGGACATGGCGATGCGTCCGGTCACCATGGAGCCTCCGACTCCACGAGCGGCTCGAGCGGCCATGGCCATGACCCCGGCGCGGATGAGATCGTCTTCTATGTCTCGATGCATGGTGCAGACGGCGGCAACACCATCATCGGCCTGACCTCAACCGGCGAGGTCAAGGGCAGCGTGCTGCGCGGGGCTCCAGCGGGTGCCGCGGGTGACTCGCTCAAGGACCTGCGTGGCATGTGCCTCCTTGGCGATGGAAGCCTGCTGGTGGTCAACGCCTGGCTCAAGGACACGCGCATCGTGAAGTTTGGCGCGCCGGGAAGCGACGGCGTTCGTGACTTCCGGAGCGTGTTCATCCAGGGCGGCACCATGAATCCCGCGCTGATGCACACCTACTCGGTCGTTGTGGGTCCCGATGGCGCCATCTACTGCTCCAATCAGGACACCAACACCGTGACGCGCTACGCCGGTCCGGGTGGACAGACTCCCGGTGCACCGCTTCCACCACCACCATCGCTCTCAGGTTTCGGCAACCTGGCGCCGGGCACCTTCATTCCGAATGACAAGACCTCGCCGGAGGGACTTGTGTCCGTTCGCGGAATCGCCTTCGGACCAGACGGACTCCTCTATGTGGCCGATCGTGGAGCCAGCCGGGTCAGCGCCTACGACCCCGCCAGCGGAGCGCGTCGAAGCGTGGTCGCCTCGGAGCGCGACGGCCTCGGGCACCCCATTCAGCTCGCCTTCTCGCCCGACGGGCGCTACCTCTTCATTGGCGACAACAAGGAGGATTGCGTCTGGCGCAAGGATCTCGACTCGGGCGCGATCACCCGCTTTGTCGCAAAGGGAACCGGCGGACTCGAAGCACCGAGCGCACTCGTCGTGACTGACTCGCACCTCTTCGTGGGCAATCGAAAGGAGAAGGCGATCCTGCGCTTCAAGATGCCCGAGGGCCACCTCGACTCGAAGCCATTCGTCGAGAAGCTGCCGGATGACCCGGAGTTCCTTCTCTACCTTCGCTGACAGTCGCTCTGCTGAGCAGCGCCCCGCTGAACTGCGCGTCGTTGAGTGACGCTCCTCTGAGCAACGCTCGCTGGACAACACTTCGCGCTGCTGGGATCCGCCGCGCCGAAGAGCCGACGAAGATCGAGCGCACGCTGCCGATCTCACTCGCCGGCGCGATCAGCCGCAGGCTTCGACAATCGCCAGCATCGATGGATCTTCCGATTTCGGAAGTCCTGCGGCACCGTGCGATCACCAAGGTCACGGCACTGAAGCCCCGCGGGCACGGCGGCGTTCTCCCACTTCAGCCCACGCGAGTTCGTCGAAAAGTAGAGGAAGCCGCCGGTCGCGAGAAAGGGCTCGATCAGTCGCAGGAGTTCGGGGTAGTCGCGATCAATCGCCCAGGTCGCACCACCCATCCGCTTGGAGTTGGAGAAGGTCGGCGGGTCACAGACGATCAGGTCATAGGACTCACCCGCCTTTGGACCGGCGCGAAGCCACGCGAGACAGTCCGCGGTCACCAGTCGATGCTCCGGTGACTCGCGCTGGCCGTTCAGCGCGAAGTTGCGGCGCGTCCAATCCTGATAGGTCCGACTCATGTCGACGGTCGTCGATGCCCGCGCGCCGCCGGCGCGGGCATGCACCGTGAAGCTGCCCGTGTAAGCGAAGAGGTTGAGAAAGCGCTTCCCCTCGGCGTAGCGGCGAATGAGGCTGCGCGTCGTGCGATGATCGAGGAAGAGGCCCGTGTCGAGATAGTCGGAGAGGTTCACCTCGAAGCGGAGGGCGTGCTCCGTCACCACCTTGACCGCGCCGCGTGCCTGGAGCCGCTCGTACTGATCATCCCGCGAGCCACCAGCCCTCTGCCCAGCCCGCTCCTTGATCCAGAGCCGCTCGGGCCCAAGCGCAAGGCCTGCGCGGATCTCCCCGATGGCCCGCTCCCGGAATGCCCGCTCAGCCTCGGGGGTGTCATCCCGTGTCCGGGGCATGATCCACGCCACGGCGTCCCCGTCGTACCAGTCGACAATCAGCGGAAACTCGGGGATATCCCGCTCATAGAGCCTGAAGCAGGAGACCCCCTCGGCCTCCGCCCAACCGCGGAGGTGCCGCAGGCGGCGGGCGAGGCGATTGGCAAGCATGGGTTCCATCACTTTGCTAGATTCTCGCCCTTTCACAACCACCATGCGAACACTCACACTTCCGCGAATCGTCGCTCCCGCCGCACTCTTCGCCCTGGCCCTCTCCGGGGCTGCGATGGCCGGCGAGGCCAACATCCGCGTCCCGCCGGTTGCTGACGCGGTCTACAACGTCGGCAACTTCCAGATCCACGGCGGCTACCTCATGATGATGGGGCTGCTGATCTGCGTCGTGGCGACCATCTTCGGGTGGTACCAGTATGTGCAGACGAAGGCCCTGCCCGTGCACAAGAGCATGGCGGCGGTGTCGAACATCATCTGGGAGACCTGCAAGAGCTACCTGATCCAGCAGGGCAAGTTCCTGATGGCCCTCTGGGTGCTCATCGGCGCCTGCATCCTCTATTACTTCGGAATCCTGGGGCAGCAAGCCGCCGACGACAAGCATCCCTGGATGGGCTGGAGCGGCGTTACGGTGGTGCTCCTCTCCAGCGTTCTCGGCATCCTCGGCAGCTACGCGGTGGCGTGGTTCGGCATCCGCATCAACACCACCGCCAACAGCCGGGCGGCCTTTGCCAGCCTGAAGGGCGACTTCCTGCCGGTCCTCGGCATCCCGCTCCGAAGCGGCATGAGCGTGGGCCTGCTGCTGGTGAGCGTCGAGCTCTTCTTCATGATCGCGATCCTCACCTACCTGCCCGTGGAACTGGTCGGTCCCAGCTTCATCGGCTTCGCGATCGGTGAGTCGCTCGGCGCAAGCGCCCTGCGCATCTGCGGCGGCATCTTCACAAAGATCGCCGACATCGGCGCCGATCTCATGAAGATCGTCTTCAAGCTCCCCGAGGACGATCCCAAGAACCCCGGCGTCATTGCCGACTGCACCGGCGACAACGCCGGCGACTCGGTCGGCCCGACCGCCGACGGCTTTGAGACCTACGGCGTGACCGGCGTGGCGCTCGTGGCCTTCCTCGCCCTCGCCTTGGGCGAGAGCAGCATGTGCGCCGCCCTCATCGTCTGGCTCTTCACGATGCGAGCGCTCATGATCGTGACAAGCCTCGCGAGCTACTTCCTGAATGAGGCGATCTCGAAGAGCCGGTACGCCGGGAAGAAGGACTTCCACGAGGAGGCGCCGCTCACCTCGCTGGTGTGGATCACCTCGATCATCTCGATCGTGATCACCTTTGCCGCGAGTTGGCTGCTGCTCGGCCGCATCTCCGAAACGACCACGATGGTGGTCGATGCCGCTCCAGCAACCCTGACCACGCCGGGGGCCGTAGTCGAAGGCGTCGCCGTCACCACCGCCACGGTCACGCACACCTTCACCGAGCTCTGGTGGGTCCTCTCCCTCATCATCAGTTGCGGAACCGTGGCCGGTGCACTCATCCCCGAGTTCACGAAGATCTTCACGAGCACGAACAGTCGTCATGTGCGCGAAGTGGTCAATGCTTCGGCGCAGGGTGGGGCCAGCCTGAACATCCTCTCGGGCTTCGTCGCCGGCAACTTCTCCGCGTTCTGGCAGGGATTGGTGATCGCGCTGCTCATGGCTGTGGGCTGGTGGGCCTCGCTGCGTCCGGACATTCAGGCGCTGATGCCGGTCGAGTATGACTTCGCCGCGCCGATCTTCGCCTTCGGCCTGATCGCGTTCGGCTTCCTGAGCATGGGCCCGGTCACGATCGCCGTCGACAGCTTCGGGCCGGTCACCGACAACGCCCAGAGCGTCTACGAGCTGAGCCGGATCGAGAGCACTCCGGGCATCCGCGAGGAAATCAAGCGCGACTTCGGCTTCGATCCGGACTTCGAATCCGCCAAGCACCAGCTTGAGAAGGGTGACGGTGCCGGCAACACCTTCAAGGCGACTGCCAAGCCCGTGCTCATCGGAACGGCCGTCGTCGGCGCAACAACGATGGTCTTCGGCATCATCCTGCTGCTTGACAAGGAGTTCGGCGGCGTCGTCAGCAAGCTGAGCCTGGTCCAGCCCGAGGTGCTGCTGGGGCTGCTGATCGGCGGCTCGGTGATCTACTGGTTCACCGGGGCCAGCACCCAGGCGGTGGTCACCGGCGCCTACCGCGCCGTCGTCTTCATCAAGAACAACATCAATCTGAACAAGGCGGCCGCGAGTGTCGAGGACTCGAAGGAGGTGGTGCGCATCTGCACGGTCTACGCGCAGAAGGGCATGGTCAACATCTTCATCGTGATCTTCTGTCTCGCGCTGGGTCTTCCCTTCTTCAACCCGTACTTCTTCATCGGGTACCTCGTCGCGATGGCCTTCTTCGGCCTCTTCCAGGCGATCTTCATGGCCAACGCCGGCGGCGCCTGGGACAACGCCAAGAAGATCGTCGAGGTCGAGATGCGAGCCAAGGGCACCGACCTGCACGCGGCAACCGTGGTTGGCGACACCGTCGGCGATCCCTTCAAGGACACCAGCTCGGTCAGCCTGAACCCGGTGATCAAGTTCACCACGCTCTTCGGCCTGCTCGCCGTGGAGATTGCCATCCAGCCGCAGGTGCAGGAGTACAAGAACTGGATCGGCGGTTTCTTCTTCCTGGTGGCCTTGTTCTTCGTCTACCGCAGCTTCTACGGAATGCGAATTCCCTCCGAAGTTCGCAAGGGCTGACCGAACCATTTGCAGGGATATACTCTCGCCGCCCATGCGGCCGCTGCGTTCCGTCGCGTTGATCGTGCTTGCACTCTGTCTTGGTGCGGGCGGAGCTATCGCCGCGGGGCACTCCGAGCCCGCGCACGGGCTCAATGAAATCGACGCGCCGAACCCTGGCGCACAGCAGGGCGATCACCTCCCGCCTGCCACCTGGGATGGTGATGGCTCAGCGCCCGACACGACCTGGCGCCCCACCACCGAGACAGGCCGTGACCGTCTTCCGGAGTGGCTCGAAGAGGCGATCAGGAAGTACGGGCCCGTCAGTGTCTTCTTCGTCTTTGCCGGATCCGCGGTCGGCATTCATGTCAACGAGGACATGGTGCTCATTCCATCGGGGTTCCTTGCCGCGGGCGATCCCCAGCACTCTGTGCGGCTCTTCTGGCAGTTCGCACTCTTTGCGTACCTTGGCATCATCGTCGGCGATGCCGGCTGGTTCTGGCTCTGTCGGGTCTTCGGCACCCGACTCCTCCACAGCCGCTGGTTCAAGCGCCTGCTCCATCCGCGGCGACTGCTCGAGGTCAAGCACCAGATCGATGTGCGCGGGGCCTTCGTGCTGATCGCGGCCCGCTTCATTCCCGGCACGCGGATCCCCGTCATCACCATGTGCGGCATCATGCACATGCCGTGGTGGAAGTTCCTTGCTGTGGAATTCTCGTGTGTGATGATCACCGTCTCGATGCAGCTCTCGATCGGCTGGTTCGCCGCGAAGGCTGCCGAAAGCGCCGGAGTCACAAAGCTCTCGCACCAGATTGGAATCGCCCTGGCCGTCACGCTGGCGGTGGCCGTCACGATGTATCTCATTCATGTCTGGCTGCGATCCCGAAGCCGCAAGCACCGCACGCCACGGGCCGCGGCGAAGTGGCTCAGGATCTACACCGTGAACGGCAACGGGACCACGCGACTGAGCGTCACTTCGTGATCAGGAGACCGCACCACGAACGCGATCGCGGGGGGGGCGGCGCGGTGCTCGCCCGCGTAGATCTCAGGGAGTCCATTCGCCCAGCAGAATCGCCAGGTCGGCTCCGTTCACCACGCCATCGTTGTTGAGATCGCAGAGTCGCGCGGGCTTGTCGGTCACAGGCCCCCATGATCCCAGCAGAAGCGCGAGATCAGCGCCACCGACAACTCCATCGCCGTCCAGATCGGCGATGTTCGGCGGCGTCACGACCAGGCGCTGATTGGTCGGAACATTGAAGAGGGTCTTCGTGTAGCCCGGCTGGAACTCGATGACGAGCTCATCGACGACCAGAGCATTGCCCAGCCCGAAGTGGATCAGCTCCTCGCTCGAACCACCGTAGCCGTGGCCGCCGTCGAGATAGCGCAAGCGTGACTGGGCTCCCGTCTTCGCGATGACCCGCGTTCCGCGTCCAAAGGGAGGAACACGCGGGTTGTCCATGGTGTTGAACCCAATCTGGAGCCAGCGGCCGATCGGGGTCGTGTCGTTTCGATAGACCTTCAAGGGACCATTGGAGTTGTAGATGATCACCAGATCCATGTCGCCGTCGCGGTCATAGTCGAAGAGCACGAGGGTCCGAGCATCACCGGCAAAGAGGCTCCAGGGGCTTTGCACCACTTCCGTGAAGGTGCCGTTGCCGTTGTTCCGCCAGATGTACTCGGGCTCGTTCAGCCACTCGCCGGCGTTGCGTCCATTGACCTCGATGAGATCGAGCCAGCCGTCATGGTCGATGTCCACGGCCTGCGTGGCCCAGCCCCAGCCCCCGTCCTTCACGCCCGCCGGACCCGCGTGCTCCTCATACTGGTGCGGTCCGATCTGCCTGTAGAGCGTGTTTCCGTTGAAGTTCCCGGGGTTCGGGAAGTCCTGGAAGATGCTCGTCACATACCAGTCAAGCTTGAGGTCGTTGTTGAAGTCGCCGATGCACTGCCCCATGCCGAAGGACTCGATGCCAACGCCCGCGGACTGCGTCGCGTTCGTGAATGTCCCGTCGCGATTGTTCACGAAGTAGGCGGTGGTGTGGAAGTCGCCGACGAAGAGGAGCTCGGGGTAGCCGTCGCCATCCATGTCGGCGAACGCCGGCTGAAAGCCCCAGGTCGCCGGGGGAATGACCGCGGCGACACCTGTCACATCTGTGAAGGTGCCGTTCCCGTTGTTACGGAAGAGGCGATTGCCCTCCGCAGTTCCGCTCCACGCGGCAACGGCGAGATCGAGATGCCCGTCGAGGTCATAGTCACCGAAGGCACAGCCGTTACCCGAGGGAATGATCATGCCGGTGAAGGCCACTCCTGCTTCGACCGCCACATCGGTGAAGGTGCCGTTCCCGTTGTTGCGGTAGAGGCGATTCTTGCCGACCTGCCCCTGGTTGTTCGCGACGGTCCCGAAGCTGGTGACATAGATGTCGGGCCATCCATCGCCATCAAAGTCACCCACGCAGCAACTGGCGCCGCCATGCGTCTGGGCGACGCCCCATGCCGCCGCCTGATCGGTGAAGGTGCCGTTGCCGTTGTTGATATAGAGGCGATCGGGTCCCTGCCCTCCGCGCATCACGAAGATGTCGGGCCACCCGTCACGATTGAAGTCGCCGATCGAGACACCGCCGAGGGTCCACTCCTGTGCGCGGGGAATGAGCAGCGGCGCAGGTTGATAGGTCATCGAGATGCCCGCCCCGGCAGTGACATCAGTGAAGACAACGCCAGCCTGGGAAGGACCCACCGCGACGACGACGCAACCACCAAGGGCAGCGACAACGGCGCCCGCTCGATGACCCACTCTCTGAAGTCCAAACATCCCTACCCACACCCTCCCTCAAGACGCTGCGGCTGCCCGCTGTCGGCAAGCCTGCCAACAGCCTCGAAGCGAACTGTAGCCGTGGTCGAGCGGCTGTCCATCGACAATCCCGGCGAAGGATGCAGTTGCTCGAGTTCTCAGCGGGCAGTAGGCTTCTCAGCCCATCCGGGCGGGACAATTCGACCGTTCGGGCGGTTACTCAAGTGGCCAACGAGGGCAGACTGTAAATCTGCTGGCTTATGCCTACGGGGGTTCGAATCCCTCACCGCCCATTTCTCGGAGCAGCGACCACCATGGCGGCGTATGCTCCTCCGTCTTCGATCGATGCCCGTGGCGTCGATGGAACACCCTCACGGGGTGTAGCTCAGCTTGGCTAGAGCGCTTGGTTCGGGACCAAGAGGTCGCAGGTTCAAATCCTGTCACCCCGATGAACGATAAGAGCCGCCCCCATCGGGCGGCTCTTGTCATTCCCGGAAAGGCCTTTCTCGCAACTCGGGGCTCCAACCGAGGCGCTTCATCAAGTGCGGGACGACCCCGCTTCGCGGTTCACGAGAACCCGCCGCTTGAGGAGACATCCGGCACCCGGCCACCGAAGCCCCCGCCACTGTTCGTTCGAAGGCCGATGAGGAACTGCATCACATAGTCCCCGAATGCTGCGAAGCGCGACAGCTCGATGGACATCGGTGTTACAGCGCCGTCCGCAAGGGAGAGCTTCTCGATCTGAAGCATCTCGCGCTTCCAGCCTCGCAGAATGGAGCGCAGGTCGTGAATCACATCGCCCCGCTCGCGAATGACGAGCACCCGTTCGATGCCCTGAGACCGCAGCATGCGGCCCGAGGGCATGTCCTGCGGGAAGAGCAGCCAGCGATTGTCATACATCCCGTAGCTTGGCTTTCCGTCGAGTCGCGCGGAGTCGATGAGGAAGGCTGGCGGAGCGAGTGGATCGATCCGGACCTTCTCGAGTTGCGCCGTCGCCTCAAGCAGAGCCGCGATCAGAGCATCAACTCGAACGAGATCGGAGCCGCTGCTGGTGCGAGGCGGTGCCGAAGGATCGTTGCTCTGTGCCGCTTGGAACCCCGCGGCGAAGCTGCCGGGCGCCGGACCCGCGGTGCAGTTGTGCAGCGGCACCGGTCGATAGCCGCGCTGCGCAGCGACGACGCCAGCATGGAAACTCGCCGGACCGGGCAGGTCGATCACCAGCGCACAGTGGCTGGCCGGGTCGGGCAACAGGCGCGCTTCGAGCGAGATCACCTTCGGCGCAGATGCCGGCTCGGCGATCGGCAGTGGAACGGGCTGCAGAAGGGCGTCATCGGGAGTGGGCGAATCCGACTCCGTGCCCGCCAACGGCGGACTTGGTGGCGATGGTGGCGGCGGCGGTGTTGGCGATGGTTGCGATGGCGGCCTCGGTTCGGCGGCGTAGGTGAAGAGCACCGGTTTCGCCCAGTCGGACCAGGGACTGTCATCGGGCGCCCAGACTTCGAAGAGTTGGAGCGCCTTCTCTGATCGTGTCATGCCGGGACTCCTTGACGGCGGTGGGACTCGCGAAGGCGCTGCGGCCGAACACTCTCGCGATCGAGCAGCACGGGAACATCCATCGCACGACCATCGATGAGGGCTCGCTCGCTCGCTCGCGCATACACGCCGGCCGCCCGCCCTTCAACGACGAAGATGCCGAGACAGAGATGAACTTGACTCGAAGGCAGACTCGACTCGCGCGGATCAGTGACCGCGGTCGGTCTACTCGGCACGCGCCCCCGCGCGCTCGGCGAGGGCTCACCCCCACTGCCGTTCGCGTCATCGCCCGCTTCGACCGCCATCGGTGTGAAGCGCTCCTGAAGGACCCATGACCTCGGCCAGAGCCGCGCGGAGTGCTCCGCATCACGAACATCCTGCGAGGGAGTTGCCCCATGCACGACCACACCGCCGCCGACCCTGCCCCAGACCGGCTTGAGAACCCAGCCAGGTGGCGTGACATGCCATGCAAAGCGGCGCGCGCCAATCGCCGCACTCCGCGGTGTGAGGGCGCTCCAGCACGGTGCCGAGAGCCCGAGTTGCTCCATGACGATTGGAAGTCGCTTGCTCTGGAGCAGCAGCGCCGTGAGCGGATTCACCTGCGGCAGTGCGGGATCCGCAAGGACTCGCGCCCACGCCCCGCGACGCGGCAGAACCGAGAGCCACTCACCGGGATAGAAGCGGATCACGCCGTCCACCGCCTGTCCGGTTGTGGCGAGGCGCACCGGACCGCCACCCTGGCCCCTTTCAAGATGATCGGGCGCCGCCATCACGCTCGCCACGCCGTGCTGCGCAAGCGCCTCGCCCATTCTTCGGACCACCTGCTGGTCATCAACGAACGCCGTCGCGTGGACGAGCGCCACCGTTCCTCCCGCAAGCGAGTTCGAGACCGCCTTGGCGAGAACCTCCGCCGGGTCGGGCGGAGCATCGCACTCGGGGAAGAACTCCGCCGCCAAGCGCGTCAGAACGCCCGCCTCGATGTAACCCCCCGGCACATCGGCGTTCACCTCGGAGATGCGCCACCCATCGGCCGTGGGGTGAAAGTCAAAGCGAGCGACGCGCAGATCGCGGCGTCCACCGGCCTCGCGCGCTCGATCAAGCACTCTCCGAAGCACCGGGTCGATGTCGAGCCAGCGCCAGGCGCGCGCGTCGGTCGCCAGTGCTCGCTCGACTTCGAGCAACTCCGCGAACGCCTGCTCCGCTGAATGCGCCAGCGTCGCCCATGTGCTTGCCTTGAGTCGCACTGCAAAGGGCGCGATGGCCGAGCGATCAAAGGCCTGTGGATCGAGCTTGCCCGCGACAAAGATGGCCTGTCGCCGAAGCTGCCGGACGCGCGCGGGGTCAAGCGGCGTCACACTCCACTCCTGCGGCGCGACGCCTTCACCGGAGACGATCATGGCGGCATGCCCAACCAGATCACGAAACCGATCGCAGCACCTAGGTAGAGGAGCGCGAGCAGCCCATCGAGCACCAGCGGCGTGCGCGAGACACCCATGCGGGTCACGATCGTCACCATCGCATCGAGCACGATCAGGGGGAGCAGCGTCCACGACACTTCGAGAAAGTCAGTCAGCGTCGCTTCGAACGAGACCCATGTCCCCGCGACGGCGCGCCCGCCAACCACGCCGGCAGCAATCATCACCGCGGCGAGTCGAAGGGCGACACCAACATCGCGATCGACAAGGACGCGATGATCGACCCGCACAATGAAGTGCTCCGAGATGATGACCACCCAGAGAGCAAGGCTCGAGAGAACCGCCGCGAAGGTCACCACCCACCACCCCGGTCCGTCCCCGACATTCGCGCCGGCGAATGCACAGGCGAAGCCGATGACAGCGCCGAGGTACATGAGCAGCGCGCCGGGATTCCGCCGCTCGGTCACATCCGCGATCTGAAGCCCGGAGAGGCGGAGCGTCGCCACCCAGAGGGAGACCCATCCGAACCCCATCACGGTGTACATCGAGAGGTACCGCGGATCGTTCCGAACATCATGGGAGGCAACGAGGTGCAACAGTGGAAGCAGGAGCGCCACTGTCAGCACCGGTAGGAGCAAGAGCCCCCACCGCATCGGCCCGCGCGCAATGGCTGGATTGACGGAAATCGCGCGACCGACGATGCGCAACCAGAAGGGCAGCGCCACGATCAACGACACCACGGTCGCGATGACCTCATCCACACTCACGACGACGGAGTGTAGAGAACGCACCGTCGTACGCTGCAAAGCCGCCGACCGGACTTGAACCGGCAACCTCGAGATTACAAATCACGCGCTCTGCCAATTGAGCTACGGCGGCTTGAGGGTCGCGAGCAACCCGCTCGCGAGCATCGAGCATCCGGCCGACGAGACTCCATCAACCGGATGGCGAGGAGAATCCTACGCGAAAGAAGCCGGGACCTCGCTCTAGGGCGCTCGGCGTCGCTGCCGCTCGATGGCCACGGCGAGCAGCGACATGTCGGCGGGATTGACTCCGGCCAATCTCGACGCCTGCCCCATGGTTCGAGGTCGGAAGCGACCGAGCACCTCGACCGCCTCGCGACGCAAGCCTCGGATCGACGACGGTTCAAGCGCCTCCGGAATGAGCATCCGCTCCGCTTCGTGCAGACGCCGAATCTCCGCGTCCTGCCGACGCAGATAGCCCTCGTAGCGCAGATCGTGGATGAGCCGCTCGACGAGTCGAAGGCGCTCCGCATGCGCCTGTTCAACGGTGATCGGCGACGCTGGTCCTGAGGCGTTATCCAACGAGGCGCAAGCCGTGAACCGATCGCCTCGTTCGCTGCCCGCGTCGGCGCGCGAGAGATGGCGCAGGACTTCGTTGGCACTCGGCTCAGCTCGTCGAATCCAGTCAACCAGCGGGGCACTATCGACCCGGGCGGCTCGCATCGCTTCTCGAAGGGCCGCCAGCGAACACTGCCGCTCCCCAAAGAGCCTCCATCTCAGATCGCAGACCGTCCCCAGGTCTCTGCCGCGCGGGGTCAGTCGCTCATCGGTCGTGTCGGCCCGCAGTCGCAGGCGATGCTCCGCACGGCTTGTGAACATCCTGTAGGGCTCGCGGGGCGTTCTCGTCACGAGATCGTCCATCAGGACACCAAGGTAAGCCTCGTCGCGCCCGAATCGAACGGGATCGCTGCCGAGCGCCCGCCGCGCGGCGTTGATGCCCGCGACACAGCCTTGCGCCGCCGCCTCTTCGTAGCCGCTGGTGCCGTTGATCTGCCCCGCCAGATAGAGCGAGCGCACGAGCTTCGTCTCCCCCGTCGCATCGATCTGGTGGGGCCAGACCATGTCGTACTCGACGGCGTAGCCATAGCGCACAATCTCGGCTCGACTGCAACCCGGAAGCGCTCGGACGATCTGGAGCTGGATCTCCTCCGGCAGCGAGGTGCTGATGCCATTGCAGTAGATGTCACTCGTCTCGAGTGACTCAGGCTCGAGGAAGACATGGTGCGCCGCGCGATCGGCGAATCGAACGACCTTGTCCTCGATCGAGGGGCAATAGCGAGGCCCACACTCCGCGTCGACCTGGCCGCTGAACATCGGGGCGCGGTGCAGATTGGCGCGGATCAGCTCATGGATCGCGGCGCTCGTGCGTGTTTCTCGACACTCAACCTGCGGCAGCACGGGGAAGCGGCCGTCGATGAGCGCTGTCGGCGAGAGATCGGAGAAGGGCACGGGCCGGGTGTCGCCCGGCTGGGCCGGCAGTGCATCCCAGTCGATCGACGCGCGAGCAAGTCGCGGTGGTGTGCCCGTCTTCAATCGACCGAGTTCAAAGCCGAGGGCACGAAGCGCCGCGGCGATGCCCACGGCGCTCCCTTCACCGACACGGCCTCCGGCCACGCGCCGATCGCCCGTATGCATCAGTGCCCGCATGAAGGTGCCGGTCGTCAGGATGACGGCCTTGGCCGAGAGAAGCACCGTCTCCGAGCCCGCGGAGGCGCGTGCCTCCGAGGCTGTCGAAGTGCTGGCGCAATGAACTTGCGGTGCGCCGCATGGCGCGTGCGCGCCATCACCCGACGGTGAGGAATGTGCCTTGGCGGCCGCGATGCGCACACCCCGCACCTCGCCCCGCTCGACGATCAATTCCTCAACCGTTCCTGCGATCACCGCGAGATTCGGCCGTGTCCCGAGCAGGCGCTGCACCTCGCGGGCATAGGCGTGACGATCGCACTGGGCGCGCGGCCCTCGAACCGCCGCGCCCTTCGACATGTTGAGCATGCGGAACTGGATGCCCGTCGCGTCGGCGGCGAGTCCCATGACTCCCCCGAGTGCATCAATCTCGCGGACCATCTGGCCCTTCGCGAGGCCACCAATCGCGGGATTGCAGCTCATCGCGCCGATCTTCGCGGGGTCCATGGTGATCAGCGCGACCTCGCCGCGGCCGGCCAGCATGTTGGCCGCCACCCACGCCGCTTCAACACCGGCGTGACCACCGCCAATGACGATCACTTCGAACGGGCGGTGGGTTGATGTCGCGTCAAGGCCCTTCATCGAATGGGAACTCTACGCTCCGTGACCATTCGACGAGGCTTGGCCAAAGGTCCGAGGGCCCGGTGGCACCTACACTCCGCACCCCATGTTCAAGTCCATCTCCATCCGCTCGGTGTCCAAGGCGCTGCCAGTCGTCACCATCTTCTCCAGGGGTTCCGCCTCGACCGGACGCGGCCGTGCCAAGGGCGCACAAGGCAGCGCCGTCGCCCGCAAGAGCCGTCGTGGAAAGGGTCGTGCGCTCGAAGGGGGAACTTCCGTCGAACAGCTCCGGCTCCGCGCGCTTGACACCGCAGGCTTCAAGGGAGATATCGGCGAGACCATCGCCCTCGGACGGGACGGCGTGGCGGTCGGCCTTGGTGCCGAAGAGGCCTTCACGACCGCGTCGTTCCGTCGCGTAGGCGCGAAACTGGTCCGGGCGCTCGATCGCATGGGGGTCCATGCCGCAACGATCGAGCTTCCCGAGTGGCCCGCCCGCTCGCGCAAGGAGGCCATCGACCTCGAGCGCCTTGGTCACGCCTTTGGCGAGGGCATGGCGCTTGCCAACTGGCGATTCGATGAGTTCGACGGCAAGGCCTCGCGTCGACATGCCCCGCTGCCGCCGCTCGCCCTCGCCAGCGGCCATGCCGACTTCGACGCCGGGCTTCAGCGCGGTCTCCAACTTGGCGACGCTGTCAACCTCACGCGTCGCCTCGGCGCCACGCCGCCGAACATCTGCCATCCGGAGTGGGTCGTGCGCACCTCGCGGGCGCTCGCGAAGTCGCACGGACTCGGCTTCAAGGTGATCGATGCGACGCAGGCGCAGCGCCTCGGCATGGGCGGGCTCGTCAATGTCGGTCGCGCGAGCGTCAGCAAGCCGGCGCTCGTCATGCTCACCCACACGCCGCGAAAGCCCGCACCCGGCGCCCGCGGCGAACACCTCGTGCTGGTCGGCAAGACCATCACCTACGACACCGGCGGCTACAGCCTGAAGGTGAACAACGGCATGAAGGGGATGAAGTACGACAAGATGGGCGGCATGGCCGTGCTCGGCGCCATGCAGGCGATCGCGACGGCGAAGCTCCCCGTCCGCGTGACTGGCATCCTTGCGGTCGCGGAGAACATGATTGGCGGCGACGCCTATCGCCCCGATGACATCATCACCATGCACAACGGCGTGACGGTGGAGGTGACGAACACCGACGCCGAGGGACGACTGGTGCTTGCCGACGCCCTGAGTTACGCATGCCGCTCGATCGAGCCGACCGCCATCGTCGACATCGCCACGCTCACCGGCGGCGTCGTGGTGGCGCTTGGGCACTTCAGCGCGGGGTACTTCTGCGAGGATGACTCTCTTCGTCGCCGACTGGAAGAAGCCTCGTCGGAGAGCGGGGAGCGCATCTGGCGCCTGCCGCTCTGGAAGGAGCACCGCGACTTCATGCGTGGCCAGCACGCCGATCTCATCAACTCGAATCCGCAGCGCAGCGCTCATCCGATCCAGGGCGCCGCGTTCCTGAGCTTCTTTGTCGACGACGACATCCCCTGGACCCATATTGACATCGCTGGAGTCGACAGCGTCGAACGCGAGACCGACCTCCATGTCACCGGTCCCACGGGATGGGGCGTGCGCCTGCTGACCGAGCTGGCCGAGGGCTTCACTCGGCGGGCGCCGCGCGCCTCCAGCGCCTGAGCACGCTCGGCAGGAACCAAAGGGATCCGAGCGCCACGAGGGCGACGCCCGCCAGCGTGACGATGATCGCCAAAGGTGTCGACAGCGCCTCCTCGGCGATCTTCGTCCCACCTCGGACCGCCGCGGACACCGGTCCCTCCTGCCCGCTCACCAGCGCGGTGATCTCGATGACCGCCGCCGCCGAAATGGCCGCAGCACCGACGAGCACGCCAGGGTGGCGATCGAGATAGTCGAGGACCACGCCGGGTCGCTTCTCAAGCGCTGCGAGCACACTCCCCCGCTCCTTCGCGGGAAGTGATGCGACATCCTTCGACCATCGGGCCATCGACACTCCCTGTGCCTCGGTGAGCTGCGATGCGATTCGCGCGCCGTCATCACCAAGCGAGCCGACAATGGTCGCGCCGACACCCGGCAGGCGCGCCTCGGTCGCGACCGCGCGGCGCGCAAGGTCGCCGGACATCGAAAGAATGGCCGGCTCACGCTCAAGCGCCGCCACACCTCGCTTCAGCGTCTCCCCCGACAAGCCGTCGAGTGCCGCGATCGCGCGAGCCGGCGCCCGGCTGATGACACCGAGCGCCGGAGCACCCGCCTCGGACAGGAGCGTCGCCGTGCGCCGCACGAGCGCCTCGCCGCCTTCCCGCTCCGCCTGAACGAGCACGGCTTCGACGGCGGCACGGCCTCCCGCCCTCTCAAGCTGCACCACTGCAGCCCGACCGCCGGTCGCTCCGACTCGCTCGAGAACCTGTTCCGCCACCGCCCGCAGCGCCGTCGCCCCCTGGGCGAGCGTGGCTGCAAGCACCCCCACCGCCAGCGCTCCGCTCAATCCGGGGATCATCGTCGAGCTCCTTTCAACCACCGATCCAGTTGTGATTCGAGGGCAAGAGCATCCTGCTCCGCCGCCTTCTCGAAGCGATCTCGAAGGCCGCTGCCCGAAGGCGCGCCATCGCCCTCAATGAGCGCCCGTTCGAGGGCGTCGATGGCCACCTCGATGCGCTCGCGCACCACATGCCGCGCTGAGTCACTCATCCACCAGTCGACCGCGACACCTGCCGCAAGGCCCACCACGAAGCCCGCAATCGTCCCCGCCACCGGAATGAACGAACCCGACGCCGCACCACCCGCAGCACTCACGACGGCGGCGCTCGTGCCCATCGCCACGATTTCGGTCACCACGGTGGCGCCGATCAGCGTGCTCATCGCGGAGAGCAGCGATCGATCGGCCTGTTGCAGGAGCGCCCTATCAAGCCGCGAGGCGAGGCGCTCCAACTCCGTGGGCGCCATGACCTCCGCCCCGGAAGTCGACGCGGAGTGAGCCAAGTGACCTCGCACGCGAGCGAGCGCCCGCGCGCGGTCCGCGTGCAGCTCAAGGACGAGTCGCTCCTCAGCTTCGGCCACGGCCTCTCTGAAGTCGCGCTCGCTCGCCACGATTCTCTCAAAGCGCTCACGCACGAGCGCGCGACGCCGCCCGCCCTCCCGCGTGACGGCATCCTCCACACCATGCCAGGCGAGGGCCCCTCGCGTGCGCCAGCTCAGCAGTTCATCAGCCATAAGGCCCGATCGCTCGCGGAAGACCTCGAAGTGGGCTCGCAGCACCGACAGCGCCCGCGCCACGCTCATCTGCTGCTCAAGACGCAGGCGCAGCACGATCGCATCGACATCTGCAGGCTCCGCAAAGGGCGGCAGAGCGTCCGGCTGACTCCATGTCGCCTCGCGGAGCAGTGAGGTCCAGAGCGCTCCACCGACCGACGACAAGGGTGCGCTCACCACCGTGCCGACCACCAGCGCGCACCAGATCACCACGGCTCCAATCAGGCGAGCCCGCGCAAGCGGTGTCAGTCGATTTCTGGCGGCCATGGATCCGATCCTTCGGGGCATCATCGATTCGTCTTCATACGAACCGGAGCCCACCAGGTTGGATCGGCGTTTCACTGCCGAAGCGCTCAACTCCGCTGCGACCGTGACGGCTTCTCGGATCTTTCGGGCTGGGGCGTCGGAGCCTCGCGGTAGACGCCGTTGCGCTGCCCCGGGTCCCACCCCTCCTCGATCTTGGCAATCTTCTCGACGCGCCTCGCATGGCGGCCACCCTCAAAGGTGGTTCTGAACCACACCTCGACGATGCGCTTCACCAGCGCCTGCCCGAGAAGATCGGCGGAGAGGCAGAGGACATTCGCATCGTTGTGCGTGCGACTCAACTGGGCGCTGAGTTCATCTTGAGCCAAGGCCGCTCGGATGCCGCGCACCTTGTTCGCCGCGATGCACATGCCGATTCCCGTGCCGCAGATCAACACACCCCGGTCAGCCTTCCCGTGGGCGACCGCCGAGGCGACCATGAACGCGGAGTCGGGATAGTCGCAGGGCTGGCCGGATGTTTCCCCGAGGAGTTCGACCTGATGGCCATCGGCGCGAAGCTGCGACACAACCGCATGAGCCACTGCGAGTCCGCGATGATCGGCGCCGAGAGCGACTTTCATGGTGCGAGCAATTCAGCGAGGCGACCGGGAAGGAGATCCAGGAACTGCCTCGCCAGACGATCATACGCAGGCTGCCCCATGCCTACCGGATCTTCCACACCTCCCCGGGGGTTCAGCCGTTCTACGCGAACCAAGGGGGGCGGCCCGTCCCCCTTCGCCGATCCGCCCCGGCCCGCCTCGGCAAATCCCTCCCCCAGAAGTCGCCGAATCTCCGCCACATGGCCGTCGGTCATGCCCACCAGGATGGTCGCCCGGCGGGCCATCTCCGGGGTGAGACGCTTGCTGGTTCCATCATGGTCGATGTCGAGGCGGCGCAGCGCCACCACGGCTTCCTCGGAAATCGGGATCCCATCCCCCGCCGCAACGCCCGCGGAGGCGATGAAGAGCCCTTCGGCACCCGGAACACGACCTTCTTCAACAAGCCTTCGCGCGATCGCCTCCGCCATCGGTGAACGGCAGGTGTTCCCTGTGCAGACGAAGAGGAGCGTTCGCATGAGTGTCACGGACGGCGAGGGCTCGACGAGGCCGCCGTATGGACGATCCTACACCGCCCCGTGGGATCATCGCGATCATCCGCTACATTGATCGGGAGTCCGGAACCGTCACGCCGACACATCTCTCGGGCGCGAAGGAGCACACGGTGGAGTTCATCAGCTACTCGGAAGCGTGGCCCGCCCTTCAGTTGCAGGGGCTGGAGGAGGCCGATCGCAACGATCGTGAACTCCATCTCGGGCTTCTCGAGGACGAACGAGTGGTGGTGATCGATGTCGCCGCCAATGACCATCGCCTCGCCGCGACGCTGCCTGGCACCGTGCTTCGTGTCCCGCGCGAGGCCATGCCCGCCATCGTCGAAGGCGTGGTTCACAAGCTTCGAATCGATCCTGTGCTGCTCATCCCGGTGGGACACTGGCGCGATGTCTTCGATGCGGTCTCATTCGAGATGGCGGAGAACGCGCCGTGGAAGGCCATCGACCAGATGGCATCGGTGGAGCTCAACACGCGCGATCCACTGCTGCTGGGTCCCGGCGATCACCATACGCTTCGAGATCTTGTCCGCGCCCTTCTGAAGGCTGGCTCGAACGACACCCAGGGAATCTCCGTGGCGGCAACGGGCACAAAGATCCTCATCGAAGTGCTCCCCTGCGGACAGATGATCGTCTTCGCCGGCAATCCGCACCTTGGTGCGCAGGTGCGCGAGGTGATCGATCACGCCGCCGCCAACGGACCGGGCACACCTTCGCCTGACTCGGAGAAGAGGGCGCCGCAGCGGCCGCACTCATAGCAGGGCGGATCCTGCGGTCCGCGCAGCGATTCATCCTCAAAGGCGATGTCCGGCCGGACCCATCGGTGCACCGACGCTTCGGCATGGCACTCGGGGCAGCGCGAGGCGCGCAGCCATCGCCGCATCCACGCGCGCTCCAGTGCGGCCAGGCTCATCGACACCCCTACGACGACCGGCAGCGTGAAGATCGCCGCAAAGAGCATGAAGAGCGCCCCGACCGGGAAGACGACCACCACCATGGTGAACGCAAGGGCAAAGGCGATGAGGTATCCCCAGAATGCAGCCAGCGCGAACCAGTGATTCAGGCCCTTGAGGATGGCGAGAAACATCTCCTTCACGGTAGCCCCCCGCCGGCGACCATTCCACCGGGCCGAGGGAGCGCCAAGCGGTCGCGGGTACACTCCCAGCCTCCGCTGGGGAGCATGAAAGAAACACACCATGGCCGACACTCTCAAAGTTGTTTGTGACCGCACCCACCTCCTCGATGCGCTGACCACCGCCGTCGGCGTCGTGGCCCCGCGCAACACCTCCCCGGCGCTCGCCTGCGTTCGGGTGACGGCCAAGGACGGCCTGCTGACGCTCCGAGCGACCGACACCGAGGTGAGCGTTGCCGTGAGCGTTCCGCAGGTGGATGTGCAGCACGAGGGAGACACGCTGGTGCCCGGGGAGAAGCTCCTCCAGATCGTGCGCGCGAGTGAAGATGCAACGCTCACCTTGGAGATGCAGGGGAACTCGATGATCCTGCGCGGCGAGGATGCGAAGTACAGGATCTACTTCCATGATCCGAAGGACTTCCCGAAGATCCCCGAACTCCCCGAGTCGAAGACCGACTTCGAGACCACCGCGGAGCAGTTCCGGCGATTGGTGGCCCGGACGCTCTTCGCGACGGCCATGGACACGAGTCGCTACGCCTTCAACGCAGTCCTCATCGATCGAACTGGCAAGCGTCTTCGCATGGTGGCGACCGATGGCCGTCGCTTGGCAGTCGCCAGAGGCGATTGCTCCAAGGGCGAAGGTGACTTCCGCGCCATCGTGCCAACCAAGACGATGAACATTCTGAACCGCCTGATGACCGATCCGGCGGCCCCCGTGACTGTGGCTCGCGAGGAGACTCGCATCCAGTTCCGCGTCGGCACCGGTGCCGACGCGGCGTTGCTGGTCTCGCAACTCGTCGAGGGCACCTTCCCGCCCTTTGAGGATGTCATTCCCAAGGATCACGACAAGCGAATCACCTTCGACCGCGATGCGCTCGGCAGCGCCGTGCGGCGCGCGGCGCTCCTGACCAATGAGGAGAGCAAGGGCGTTCGCATGAGCTTTTCGACCGAGTCGCTGGTGCTTCGGAGCCGGGCTCCCGAACTCGGCGAAGCGGAAGTCACCATCCCGATGGAGAAGTATCAGGGCGAACCCATCGAAATCGGCTTCAATCCCAACTACTTGACTGACGCCCTGAAGGTGATCGATCCAGGCGAGGTCATCATCGAGCTCAAGGCTCCGAACAAGCCGGGCGTGCTCAAGGCCGGCGCCGAGTTCACCTATGTGGTGATGCCGGTCAATCTCGATCCTGCGGTCTGAATCGGCTGGCGCATCTCTCGGCGCCGCCGGTTGTCTACCGAAACTTGGACATGAAGAAAGGGCCCCGTCTCTCGACGGGGCCCTTGTCATTCCGTGCCAGGTCTGTTGATTGCGGGCGTGGAGCCGATCCGTACGGCCCGCAGTCGACCTCAGTTCTTCGCGTACTTGACCGTGCAGCCGTACGCATTGGTCGTTGCAGGAGACGGCGTGCGGCCCTCGTTGAGCGCCTTCACGGCCTCGACGACATAGTTCACGCCCTTCTTGCCGGAGCGGTCATCGTCAATTGCGCCCGCGTACGCAAGCACGCCCTTCTTGTCGATGACATAGAGGTGCGGAGTGGTCTTGGCGTCATAGAGACGACCGACCGTGCCCTGGCCCTCCCAGAAGGCGATCCCCTCGATCTTGTTGTTCTCGAGGTACTTGCGGCTCGCATCAACCGAACCACCATCCTCGGTGCGAGTGCTGTTCACGAAGATGAACACGGTGTCGGCGTCGACCTTGTGAATCTCGTCCATCATCTTCTTCACGGCGCCGCCCTCGAACTTCGCGCGGCAGATCGGGCAGCCGGGATGCATCCACTGAAGCACGACCGTCTTGCCCGAGAACTCGGCGAGGCTGTGGCTCTTGCCATCGAGATCGGTGAAGTGGAAGTCGGGAGCCTTCTCGCCGACCTTGGCCACCGCCTTGCCATCGTGGCTTCCGTCCTTCTTCTCCTTCTTCGTTCCGTCAGAGTCGGTCGACTTGTGACCGGCACCGCCGGAGCCCTGGTTCTGCGCACCGAGCGGCGCGGAAGCAGCCAAGGCTGAACCACCGAAAGCGAATGCGAGTGCGAGCGATGCAAGTGCGAGTGGGTTTCGAGTCATGGGTTCTCCTGCAAAGGTGTGAGTCAACAAAGGTCGTCCGGCGACACATGGTTCGCGAGCGGCCCCGCGACGAGTCATGCGGTCCCGAAGTTTGGGCCGTGCATCACGGCTCCCTCGGGGTGTCGGCGGCTTCTACCGAGAACTCGAAGCAGGGATCCTGTCGGCCCGGACCCACGGTCACAAGTCCTCCAGCAGCAAGAACTTGCCCCGGAGCATCATTGGAGTCGAGGGTCACCCTGAGGGCGATTCGGAAGCCGCCATCCCTGGCAACCCCGCGGGTGACAAGCCCATCGGGAAGTCGAAACCCGGGCAAGTCGAAGGGAAGGAACCGGATCTCCGTGGCTTGCCGGGGCGACATCGCAGGCGCTTCGGGAGCATTGGGGTCGTCTGGCTTCGGCGCCGCAGGATCACCCGCGGTGCCTTTGGCCTGGCCCTCGCTCTCGAGCGTCGGCAGCTTCGGCGCGGAGATCGTCATGATCGAGCCATCGATGCGGATCGTGGCATCGAGTTCCGAGAGCGGCCTCGGCAGAGAACGACCTTCGACGACACCTGGAAGAAGCGGCAAGTTCGCGACAGCGGCACGATCGGGCAGCGAGAGCGAAATCTCTCCATCACCCGAAAGGCAGATCCCCCGACACACGAGATAGCGAGCGGTCACGGTCGCGGCGCCACCTCCGGCATCTTCTTCAGCGTGCACGGTCAGGAGCAGGACGGCGGAGTCCTCGTAGCCGAAGGTTGTCTCATCATCGCTCGAGAAGGTGTCGGGGCGAGGGAAGATGACCTGCCTCGCGCTCCAGCCCGCGGGGAGTGTGGCGTGGAGCGTCGTGGGTAGTCCGCTCTCGCCTGGATTCGCCCAGTAGATGTGCCACTTCTCCGCCATGGTGAAGCGCACGCCGATCACAGCATTGCCGTCGGCGTTTCGCCAAGTCCCCGCATGCGTCACACGAACGACATCGCGCGCGGTCGGCGCCGCACCGGGCGCTGCGGGGGCGCCCGCTCCGGGAATTGACGGTGCGAACTGGGCCGTGGCGAACTGAAACGACGCGAGTGCGGCCAAGGCCGCCCCTACGCACGGGAGGCCACGGTTCAACAATCCCGACGCCACCTTGGGGGTCGACAGCATGCCTACTTGTAGCCGAACCGGACGCCCGAGGTTGCCCGGCGAAACTTGCATTGCGCCCGGGAAGTGGCCACGATGACCCGATGAAGTTGCACGCCCGCCTCGCCCCCCTGTTCCTCGCCATGGCCCTCCTCTCGGTGGCTCTCGTCGGCTGTGACCGCCGAACCGACGATCGCGACATCCAGTGGGTCACGGTCACCGAGGCGGAGTCGCTCACCCAACCCCGCGGCTTCTCGCTCAGCCGGGCGAAGACCATGGCCTATGTCGATCCCCGCACGGAAGCGGACTTCGCCGCCGGTCACATTCCCGGCGCCATCCTCGTTCCATTCGCCGACCTGCGCTCCGGTGCCGCGGCACCGTTGCGCGACTTTGATGTTCTGGTCGTCTATGACACCGACTTCGATGATGTCGTCGCCCGCGCCATGAGCAAGCGCCTGATCGAAGATGGCCGCTGGGATGTCTTCACCCTCACCGGCGGATTGAGAGCCTGGGAGAAGTCGGGCAACGAAGTCGCCTACGGCATGACGGATCGCGGTGGCACCACCGAGACAGGGACCGAGGCAATCGGCAAGCCGTCGTTCGGCCGAGTCAGGAGCCGCTGACGCGCTGCAGGCGGCGCAGGTCGCGCTGAATCAGACCACTTCGCCGACCCGCAGGGAGCGAGCGGCTCGCGGACTTACTCGAGCGCCGCCGCACCCGAGACGATCTCGGTGAGCTCGGTCGTGATCTTCGCCTGGCGGGCACGGTTGTAGCTGCGACGCAGCATGCGGCCAAGTCCGCCGGCGTTGTCGGTCGCGGCTGTCATCGCCACCATGCGCATGATGTTCTCGCTGACCACGGCGTCCATGAACGCCTGATAGAGCGAGACCTTCAGGCAGCGTGGAAGAAGATCGTCGAGGAGAGCACCACTGGATGGGCTGAACTCATAGAGCGGCTCAGTTCCGCCCGCGGCGGCGTCACTTCCCGTCGAGGCCGCCGGAAGCGTCATCGGCAGGAGCTGCATCACCTCTGGCACCTGGCGGCTGTTGGAAACGAACTTCATGCTCACCACGCGCGCGGAGTCGATTCGTCCCGCGAGGAAGTCCTCGATGAGACGATCCGCCAGTTGCTCGACCTCGTCGTACTTCGGACGATCGCCGAAGGCATGCCGCGCCTGAATTGCCACCTTGGCGAACTTGAAGAAGGCGACGGACTTCTTGCCGCTGGTCTCCAACTGCACGGTGCGACCTGCGGCGCGAATGCGCTTCACTTCGCCCATGGCGGTCTTGAGGACATGGCCGTTGTAGGCGCCGCAGAGACCCCGGTCGCTCGCGATCACGAGGACGAGATCGTTGCCGGACGAAGTGCGCGGCGCTTCAAGCAGCGGATGGTTGACCTCGCCCGCAGCCTCGGCCACTTCGCCCACCATCGCGCGGATGCGGTCCACATACGGGCGACTCGCCTTCGCTCGCGCCATGGCGGCGGTGAACTTTGCGGTCGCGATCATCTGCATGGTCTTCGTGATCCGCTGGATCGTGCGGACGGCGACCATGCGCTTCTTGATCTGCCTCAGGTTGGCCATGGGTAGGGCGAAGATGATAGCGGATCGGCCGCCGTGGCCGCACCCCGTCCATGGCCGATCCGGAGGCCGTCGAAGCCGAGTTGCATGCCGGGGGGCAGCTTCGGATCGAGGTCGGCGTGGCGAATGTCATGGGTCATGTGGACGAAGATCGTCCGCTCGGCGCCGATCCGCTCGGCGGTGGCGATCGCCTGGTCCACGGTGAAGTGGGTCGGATGGGCCCGAAAGCGGAGCATGTCGAGGACGAGGGTGCGAACTCCCGCGAGCGCTGGCCAGGCCGGGGGCGGAATCGAGTTCACATCGGTGCAGTAGGCGAGCGGCAGGAGTTCATCCGGCGCGGTGGCGGCGCTCTCCGCGATCGGAGGGCCGTCGAACCTGAATCCGAGGACCGGCACACGGCCGTGCAGCAGCTCGATGGGCAGCACCCGAAGCCCATGCAGAGTGAAGGCCCGTCCCGCTTCGATGCGACGAGGCACGAGGGTCGCCACGAAGGAGTCATTCACATTCTCAGCCGCGCGAAAGATGTGTCGGTAGACGCGATCGAGATGATCAAGCGTGCGCGTATCGGCATAGATCTCGATCGCCTCCTGCATGAGCGCGTTGTAGCGGCGGACCTCGTCGAGACCGAAGGTGTGATCGACATGATGGTGGGTGAAGAGAATGCCATCGCAGCGCCGCAGCCCAATGCGGAGCGACTGCTCGCGATGATCGGGAGGACAGTCAATGAGCACTTCGCGGGCGACACCATCGGGATCGGTGAATCGAAGCAGCGCTCCGCTCCGGAGTCGGCGATCTCGAGGATCATCCGAGCGACAGACTTCGCAATCGCAACCGATGACGGGGACACCTGCGCTCGTGCCGGTGCCGAGCAAGACCAGTTCTGCGTGCAGAGGAGCGCTCACCTCGAGACCTCGAGCGGGGCGGTGAGCGCCGACACAATGTGCGCGGTGACCTCACCGGGGTCTTCGGCGGCGCAGATGGCGCTTGAGACGGCGACGCCTCGGCACCCCGCCGCCGCGAGTTCCGCAATCCGTGCAGGCGTGATGCCGCCGATCGCCAGGTGAGGCACTCGCGGGTGATGCTCGAGAAAGGCCTTGAGCCAGGGAACGCCCGTCGGTGTCCGGTCAGGGCGTGTCGAGGTCGGGAACATCGCTCCCACTCCGCAGTAGTCAGCGCCCGCTTCGACCGCGTGGGCGGCCTCATCGAGATCGTGCGTGCTTGCGCCGATGAGCAGGCGGCCCACGACTCGCCGAGCGTCCCTGATCGGCAGGTCATCACTCCCGAGGTGCACGCCATCACACCCCGAGGCGACGGCGAGATCGGGTCGATCGTTCACGATGACCGCGGCACCCGTGGCTTGCGCCGCGCGGACCACTTCGCGCACTCGCTCAAGGAGGGCGCCATCGGCCATCGACTTCTCGCGGACCTGCACACAGTCAGCGCCCGCGCGCAACGCCGCATGCAGCACTTCGCGCCATGGCCGACGGCAGAGCAACTCCGTCAGCAGCAGGCAGCAGCGCCACTGCCGGGCTGAACCCGAACCGCAGAGAAGAGTGACCTTCGCCGAGAGTTCATACGCCTCGAAGCGAAGTCGCTCGACTCGTCCAGCGACGACCGGGGCGATGGCCCGAAGCGCCTCCTCGAGGGCTCGCAGCGCTTCGCCCACGCGACTCCCTGCCGCGAGTGCGATGTCGAGCGCGTGGCGCCGCGTCGGCGACTCCAAGCCGCCGCGCGACTCACCGCGCTCCGCCGACGCCGTCACGGCGTCCTCACTCCCCTGTCCCGGCGCACCGGGGTCGCCGGCCGCATCGCGCCACGCCGCCATCGCCAGCGGATCGAGGGTCGCCATCGCGTTTCGCAGGGCGTGTCGCAGCGCCTTCAGACGCCGCGTCAGCGACCCCGAAGCCCCCGTCGAGAATCGCACGAGATCTTCAAGGGTGCGCAGGCCCTCCGCCGCCCTGTTCGCGTTCGCGTCAATCATGCGGAGCAGACGATCCATGTCCCGGCAGCGTAGATCGTCGCCAGTGACGCGGCTATCCTGCTCGCTCCGATGGACGAGCCAACCCTGGAACGGCGAAACTTCCTGCTGGTCATGGCCAGCGCCATGGCGGCTGCGCTTCCGGTGTCACACCGAGCGGCTGCCGAAGAGCCCCTTTCGGTTTCGTCCGCCCCACTCCCCAACCCCCTCTCCGAGGATGCCCCCATGCCCTTCACGCTTCCCGAACTTCCCTATGCCGAGAACGCGCTTGAGCCCGCCATCGATGCGACGACGATGAACATCCATCGCACCAAGCACCATAAGGCGTATGTCGACAACCTGAACAAGGCGCTCGAAGGTCATCCGGAGTGGGCGTCGAAGTCGATCGAGGCGATCTGTGCGGAGATCACCAGCGTGCCCGAGGCGATCCGAGGTGCGGTCCGCAACAATGGCGGCGGCCACTACAACCACGCGCTCTTCTGGGTCATCATGGCTCCAAAGGGCTCCGGTGGAGCTCCCAGCGCCGAACTCGCGGCGGCCATCGACAAGGCCTTCGGTTCGATGGATGCCTTCAAGAGCCAGTTCGCCGACGCAGGCATGAAGCGCTTCGGCTCGGGTTGGTCGTGGCTGATCGTCAAGCCCGATGGCTCACTTGCCGTCACGAGCACGCCGAATCAGGACAATCCGCTCATGAAGGGTGTCGCCGATGTCATCGGCACGCCAATCCTCGGCGTCGATGTCTGGGAGCACGCCTACTACCTCAAGTACCAGAACCGTCGCGCCGACTATCTCGGCGCATGGTGGGATGTGGTGAACTGGAACGAGGTCAATCGCCGCTTCGCCGCGGCGAAGAAGTGACGCCTCCGCGAACGCGACGCATCGGATTCAGCGAGACGCAGCGGGTCGAATTCCCTCGACGAGGGCATCGAAGTCGCTGCGCGCCGCCTCCACGGTCGCGGCGGGCCCGAGCAGACGAATGAAGACTCTCGAATCTGGCGCCTCGACAATGACCGCGAGTTGCGCCGTCTCCGGCCGCGGCGCCGCGGCGCCCATGCCCATGTAGGCACCTGCAAGGTCAACGCGTGTCAGGCGCAATCCCTCGACCTCGCGCACGGAGCGATTGGTGGGCGTGACGGGGCCGCCCTCGGGTGTACGGAACTGCCCGGCCCAGCGATCGATGTTGGGGTCGATGGGACCGCCATCACCGACGGGGAAGACGCTGAAGATCAACTCCGCAGCAGGCGTGGCGCCGCCCGGCGCGGGCACGCCGTACTGAAGCGTTCGGAACTGCATCGAAGGTGGCTGCCAAACCCAGGTGACGGGCTTCGGCATCACGAGTCCGCCGATCTCGATGCGCGTCGGGTCACTGTCGGGCCCCGAGATTCCAGGTGGCGGCGAGGCGAGTCGCTCGCCCGGAGTTTGCGCCCTGGCGGTGTCTCCACCACCGGTCGTCACCGAACCATCGGGTCCTCGAGCGCCCGCGGGCGCGTCGCCGGGCTGCACCCGCGCTGCGCCCCCTGATGGCGCTGAGGGGCGTTCAGCCACTGGTGTGGGTGGCCTCGGCGCCGGGCCCTGATCGCGACACGACGAGAGCGCGCCCGCCGCGCCGAGGAGGACGAGGGAGAGACACACGGCCCGTGATCGATGGATGGACGCCATGTCCCTAGCATACGCCTTCGCATGGCTTCTTCCGATTCGTCATCTGGTTCATCGACGGGCTTCGTCGATGGCCATCTTCACCTGCTGCTCGGAGGGCTCACGCTCAAGCAGCTCGATCTCTCCGCGTGCGCAAGCCGCGATGAGTTCGAGCAACGCATTGCCGAGCGTCATGCGGAACTCCCTCCGGGGCGCTGGTTGCAGGCGCATGGTTGGGATCAGGAGCGCTGGGGCGGCACGATGCCCGATCACTCCTGGCTGCGATGCGCGGGCGATCGGCCGGTGGTTGCCTACCGCATGGATCAGCACGCCTGCGTGGTGAATCACCCGGTGCTGGCGATGATGGAGGGCGCGGCCGTTCCCGACGGGGGAACGATCGTGCGCTCCGATCGAGGTGAGCCGACGGGCCTGTTGCTTGAACAGGCGGCGTGGCAGCTTGTGAATCCCATCGTGCCGGCGCCGAGCGTCGAGGAGCGCCAGAACGCCCTTCGCGCCGCGTGCGCGCACGCCGCATCGCGCGGCATCGTCGCAGTCTGCTCCATGGAGTACGCGAAGGATCTGCGCGAGGTCTTTCACCCGATCCGCGCGGAGCTCCCCATCCGAATTGCCATCACGCTGCTCGATCGCGGTGACGCCTTCGACCCGGCCCTCGCCGAGTGCGTTCCCTCCGATGACCGGCTCTGGGTCAATGGCTTCAAGTCATTCGTCGATGGCACGCTTGGCAGCCGCACCGCCCGAATGCTCGAGCCCTACGCCGATCAGCCCGGCGAGCGAGGCATGCTCATGGAAGAGGCGGCCCGCGGCACGCTCCGCGAGTGGGCGAAGACCGTGATCGACGCGGGATTCTCGCCCTCCATGCACGCGATCGGCGACGAGGCGCTGCGCGTCGCGCTCGATGCAGTCGAGCCGATCGATCCCGAGCGCATCGCCCGATTCGAGCACGCGCAGACGATTCACCCGGCCGATCTTCCGCGCCTGCGCGGGCGTCTGGTCAGCATGCAGCCCCATCATCGCACCTTCGATCGACACTCGGTCATGGCGCGCCTCGGCGCCGGGCGTCTCGAGCGCTTCTTCCCCTTCCGCCAAGCCTGGGATGCCGGCGCAATGCTCGGCTTCGGCAGCGATTGGCCGATCGTGGATCTCGACCCCCGCAAGGGCATGCACGAGGCGATCCATGGCGCGGGAGGTCCCGGCGGTGCCGCAGGCGATGAACGACTGCTCGAGCACGAAGCCATGGCGGCCTACACAACCCAAGCGTGGAAACTGCTCCGCGCGGGCGCGATGGTGGAGGTCCCATGACCGACTGGTGGGTGCATCGCTACTGGGCCGCCGACCCCGTGCTCCTGATCGCGTGGATTGTCTGGGTCGTGGTGTCGATCGTGCTCCATGAACTCGGACATGGCTATGCCGCAGAGCGCGAGGGCGATCCGACGCCGCGCCGAAGCGGGCATCTCACGCTCAATCCCGCCGTCCACATTCCGCCGTTTGCGTGGGTGCTCTTCGCCTTCGTCGGCATCACCTGGGGACTCATGCCCGTCCGTCCAGAGAACTTCCGACGCGGACGAGTCTCGGAAGCGATTGTCGCCGTGGCAGGCCCGCTCGTGAACATCGGCCTCGCGCTGGCGCTGATTCTCCTCACGGCGCTGTGGATGCGATTTGGCACGGGCTCGCCCCAGACTCTTGCCGGCGTCTACACCTTCCTGATCGTTGGCGCATCATTGAATATCACGCTGGCGCTCTTCAACATGCTGCCCCTTCCGCCGCTCGACGGAAGTCGCATTCTCGGTGCGCTCGTGCCGCCGCTGGAGAAGTGGCTGCTCGAACCGCGCGTGCAGACCGGCGCCTTCGCGGTGCTGATCATCATGGCCATGCTCGGTCTCTTCAGCGGGATCATCTCGCTGGGGCTGAACCTCGCCCAGCGAGCAAGCATGCTGGTGGCGGGCTGGTTGCTCTGACGCCCGACGCGGCCGAGGTCCGAACAGACCGTGGGTGGACCACGGCGCGGGCACTCTCGGCGCGGATCGCACAAGCCCGGGCGATGGCCCTCCTACGCTCGACGCTCGAGGCGTGTGACCCAGGAGCGCAGGCGCCCATCGAGGTCGCCATTGCTCGACGCCTTCGAACCCACCTGCTGCTCGGGGCCGAAGTAGTGCGCTTCAATCGAACCGATTTCCGCATCGAGTGACGCGAGCATGTCCGGCGGCAGCGAGCCTCCGTAAGTGTCGCGCAGGCGGCGCAGAGTCGTCACCGTGCTCATCGGCGTGATGCGCTGCGGCATCTTGACCTCGGTCAGGGCCGGCGCCGCATGGCGCTGTCGACGGCGAATCCAGAGGACACCGCCGATTGCCACGAGTGCAACGGCCCCCGCCCCGCCCATCATGGCGAGCGTGCGCCATGGTGAAGCGCGCGGCGTGACCGCGACCGTCGGGCCCGTGACCGGGATGATGTCCATGTCGACATACTGCCGATTCTCAATCGCGCCCGCGACAACGGGCCGAAGCGTCGGCAAGGTGAAGATGCCGCCAAGCGCCGCGCGATCGCCGCCCGTCGGAAGATAGGTGATCGTCCATGATCGCTCGAAGGTCGGGCGATAGATCCCGCGCTCATCGGGCTCGGGATAGCCCCCCTTCGGCTCACGCTGCGTCTGCATGAACCATCGACCCGCCATCGTGGTCTGGTCATCACCCAGCGCCACGATCGGCGAGACTCGCGCGGTCTCAAGTTGCGGTGCATACCCGGCGATGGCGTTCGTGATGCCCGAGAGCGCCTCCTCGAGATCGGGCACGATGCCGCGACCACGCATGCGCACCTCGAGTCGAATCTCCGGGGTCGATGAGTCGCTCGCTTCGCGCGCATCCACCACTTGAACGACTTCGAGGTCGGGACAGGGCCGCGCCGAGAAGGCCGCACCTACCGCGAGCGCCGGCGCGTTCGAGAGCGCCACCAGTGTCACCGGCCCCATGCTGTCGCTGAACTGCATCTCCATGGGCACCGAGGGCAGCCGATCGACCGTCGCGTCCTGTCGCGTCACGACGAGGTACGCGAGCGGCTTCTCCACCCATCCATCCTGGCCATCTTCGATCACGCCGCGCGGCGGCACAAAGGGGTCGAAGAAGCTGATCGTCTGGAGTTCGATTCCCTTGCCGAAGGCCTCGCGAATGTCCTTCTCGAGCGTCTCGCGATGGTTCTTCTCCTGGTAGCGACCGCTCGTCCAGATCGGCACACTCGTCTGGAGATACTTGGCGAATCCACCGACCTCGCGCTCCACCGCCGCGGTCGAGCGCAGCGTCAGGAGCACGCCGAAGGGCTGCTTCACTCCGACTCGATCGTCGCCGTCGATCGTGAGGCGCAGACGGATCTCATCGCGAATGAGCTCGTGATAGAGCGTGTCGAGCGTGCGCAGGGGCGCTCCGGCGGGGTTGTCCCCGATGATGCGAAGCGCATGACGCACGAGCTTCGGCTTCACCGACGCATCGACGCCTCCCAGGAAGCCCGTGATGGCTCGCGCCAACTCGGCGACATGGCGCTCGGCCACCTCGGGCGGCAGCGCCGCGAGGGCGCGACGGATGCGCTCGACCGGATCATCGACACCCTCGTCCAAGGACGGAATGTCCTCGCTTCGGAAGGTGCGCAATCCCGGCGAACCCATGGCCACACCAAACCAGCGCAGGAAGACCTCGACATCTTCGCGCTCCTCGCCTGCGGAGACCGCGAGGGCATATCGACGAGCCGCCTCTTCGAAGGTCGCGAAGGTGGCGGCGCGCACTTCCGCCAGTGCGCCCGACGGTGTCGAGCGCTGCTGCTCAAGGAAGCTCTGCCGGTCATAGGCGAGCGCCGACTTCATGACCGCGAGTCGCCACGACTCCGGCTGCGCCACCAGCGCCGAATCCATGAGATCGAGCGCGAGCCCGTAACCGCGATCAACGAGGGCCGCGATCTCCGCGTCGGTCCGACGCACTCCGGCGCGGCGATGGACCGCACGATCGCGCCACTCGCCACCGAGGTTCGCCGCCATCGTCTGCGCGAGCGAGACCGCGATCCACGGCGGAATGCCCTCAATCGGACCGAAGACGCGCTCGACATCCTCGCGCTGAAAGACCTCGGTCGCCCCATGGCAGGAGTTGAAAATCTGCACCAGCAACGGCAGTTGATTGGTCTCGACACCAATGGCGCGGAGCGACGCCACCATCTCGCGCACCCGGTCGAGGTTCCGCCGCTGGCGCCCGCGCGTCACCGGTGCCGCTGGATTCATGTTCCAGCGCGAGAAGTAGAAGTACATGTCATCGTCCATCTCCATGCGGCGGCCAAGCTTGCCTTGCCATCGAGCGAGGAAGGTGTTGGCGAGGCGCTCCGCCTCCGTGGGAGATCGCGCCGAGGCCTCGCGAAGGAGCGTGAGCGCGAGATCGATGTCGTCCACTGAGGTGGCGATGGCGATGCCCGCAGCCGCAGTGCGAAGCGCCAGCGACGGTTCGATCGCCCGCAACCACGCCTCGCTGGGAATGGCGCGCGCGAGCGACTCGACATCGCGCGACGGCCGCTGCGGCGCCATCATCATCCACGGCGGCATCTGCTGGACCGACTCATCGCTGCCTCGCAGCGCCGCTTCCATCTCGTTGACCAGTGAGGTCGTGAGCATGCGCAGCGGAAGTTGGAACGCCGGTGAATCGGCCCCATGCCGCGTCAGCAGCATGTCGACCGCTTCCTTGAGCGCCACGATCGTGCGTGCTCGCTCCTCGCGATCACGATTGGCATCGCCGACGGAGATCGCGGTCGCGGCCATGACCTCGAGCGCCACTTGTCCGAGCGCCTCGTCATCGAAGACCCGCTCGAGCCACGGTCGAACCATCGGGCGCGGCATGCTCGGCATCATGGCCATGGCCCGGCCCATCGCCTGTCGGCGCGTTTCAAACGGCACCTTGTCCATGAGCGCCACCTCGGCGGCGATGGCCCACGCCCTGCGACGCAACGGCTCCGCATCGGCGCCACCGCTGCGCTCGGCGCGGGCCAATTCATGAGCCGCGTGCGCGAGCATGGCCTGTCCATCTCCGGCGGCACGCGCGTCGTCGAGGGGAGGCAGATACTCCGACGCATCTCGAAGGAGACCCGCCGCGGTGAGCAAGTCGATGGTGCGCTGGCGGCGCTCGGAGTCATCCATGCCGAAGAATCGCGAGCCCGCTCGAAGGCGCGTCACCATCTCCGCGGTCGCATGTCGCTCTGCAGCCTGCTGGAGCAAGGCGCCCAGTCGAACCACCTGAGCACGAGTCGGCGCGGTCGACGCAAGCTCCGCGATGGCGATGACCTCTTCCGGAAGGAGTCCGGCATTCGGACGAATCGACTGGAGCAACCCGGCGTAGACGATCTCCGCCTCAGGCCGGGGCCGGTTGATCAGGTAGTTCCGAAGCCACTCCCAGTCACCTGCAAGGAACTGGAGGTGAATCCACCGCGCGATCTCGCCGGGATCGCCTCGTTCAAGATCGGGATGGGGAATGTCGCCGAGCGCCAAGCGCGAGCGCGCATCGAGCACGGCCGCGGGTTGTCGCGCGAAGGCGAGGTTGCCGAACATCTCGATGATCTGCCGTCCCCGCCCCATCTGGGCCATGCGCGCCGCGCCGAGCCCGAGGAGCTGGTCGAGATCGAAACCGAGATCGCGATAGAAGGCGAGCATCTCCTGCTGCTCGGTCACCGGGAGCGACTCAAGCAGCGTCTTGAGATTGGCGAGCTCTTGCGGCGAAGGCGCGCTCCCATCGCCGCCGGGTGCGCCGGGAGGCGTGGCTGCTCCGGTTGGCGTCGCACCGGGTGGCTGCTCGCCGGGCGCCGGTCCCATGTTCCCTCGCAGATGGAGTCCGGATGGAGCCTCAGTCGCATCGACCGCGCCGGTGGCGGCGCCCTCCGAGTCACGACCCGACTCCACCTCGGCTCCGTTGTCAGGATCGTCGAGAAGCGCAATCCCAAGTGGGTGCGCCGACGCCGATGACAGGAGAGCCATGCACGCAACGATGCACGAGCATCGCAGCGACCCGGTCAAAGTTCGTCTGTTCACCAGCCGTCTCCGAATTCGTTGTTTCCGGCACCTGTCGAGCGATCGTCACCCTTCCTCGGTGCTGGGCGCTTGCCCTTGCTCTTGCCCTTGCAATGACCCGCGAGGCTCTTGCACTGGTTCTGGCAGTTGCTTGTTCCCGGGCATTGCTTGGGCAGTGGTCGCCCGAGGACTTCCTCATAGCTCGCCTGCTCAAGATCGAGCGCCATCTCGAGGTTGTGATGGTGCTCGTCGAAGCGCTCGCTCCCCCTCTCGCGTCCGGACTCCGCGAGGAAGCGGAACTGACGCCGTGCCGCGGTGGCGACCGCGCCCCACTCTTCCGGGCTGGCCCCCGCATGGCGGAGCAGCCGAGCGCCGAAGAAGAGACCCGTGCCGAGCTCATGACGCGCCTCTTCGAGCAGCCCGCCAGTGGCTGGATCGGAGGCGCTCCCGCGGGAACTGAGTTCGTCGACGACAGCTTCGAGTTCGACCACGCCTTCAAGGAGTTCACCCGAGCGCACGAGCGCCTTCGCGCGGGCGACACGCACCTTCGGAACGCGCGGATCACCGATCGCCTCGAGAATCGAACGAGCCTGACCGAGAGGTTCGGCGACCGCGCGCCACTGCTCGGCGGCTGCGAGATACGCGGCGTCCTCCGCCTCTCTGGCGGCGGTCGCCTCGGCGAAGTCGGCGGACGAGCCCGTCTCTTCGGCTCGAAGACGCGCGGCCAGCGCCGCTCGGTGCGCGGCGTGCGCAGCGGCCTGAGCGACCTCCGCCCGAGCCTCGGCCACGCGAGCGCTCTCGATGAGTCGCGCGGCGCGATCCCTCTCGAAGACGGCATGTCCTGGACCGAAGGCCCATGCCAGCGCGGCCACGGGAAGACACGCCCAGAGGGTCCAGAGCACCTTGGATCGAACGACACGATCGAGCAAGTTCGAGTTCATGAAGTCACCAGGAGAAGAGCGCGGCGTGGCTCCGCCGCGGACGCGGCGCGGGGCACACCGAAGAGAATGAGCAAGGGTCCGAGGCACGCGAGCGATGACGCGCCGAGCGCCGACGCCCAGAGCGCGATCGTGCGCTCCGTCACCGGCCTCCGCTCGGAAGGCGCGGTCATTCGGAGTGCATCAAGGAGTGCTGTCGGCAGGTGCCGACGGTTGCCTTCGTGATAGCGGCCGCCAAGCCGCGCCGCGAGTTGCTTCAGCGTCCATCCATCCTGACGCGACGAGTGCCCGCCGACGGTGGTCGCGCGATCGGTGTCGCCGACGCCGATCACCAGCACATCGGCGATCGACGCGGGAAGCCCGCCGAAGCTCGGCGGACGCTCGAGGTCGCCGTCGCCCACGAACACAAGCATGGCGCTGCGACGCGGCCAGCGCCGCGCCATCTCGAGCGCCATCTCGAGTCCAGCGCTCGCATCGGTGCCACCCGGCGCGAAGGCCAGGTGCATCGGGAGTCCATCGAGCATGTTCGCCACCACCTGCTTGTCGAAGGTCTCCGAGAGGATCGGCAGCGCCCCCGTGTAGAACGCGACGACGCTGATGCGTGTCTTGCGCATGTCGAGCCGATCGAGGATGGAACGGATCAGCACCCCCGCCCAGTGCGCCCGCGACACCTTCTCGAGGTCGGGTCCCGCATCCTTGACCTGCATGCTCGGCGAGACATCGAGAACGAGCAGGATCTGCTGCGAGGTCTTCTCCGAGGGGCGCTCCTCGACTGCCGTCGGATCAAGTCGCGCGAGCGTGAGCAGGCCCCAGACCAGCACACCGAGCGAGATCACCCGGATGAGCGGCGACGCGCGTGCCCAAGGTCGCGGTGCGCCGCTCGCGCCGAAGGCGAGTCGCGCGACACGGCGCACGCGCCTCGCGTGCAGCCACTCCGCAAGCAACGCGAGAAGCGCCACTCCCGCCGCGATCGCCAGCGTGGCCGAGGCGCTCACCATGGCGTGTACCTCACGCCAAGAAGTCCCACAAGGTGAAGCCCGGCGAGCACCAATCCCGCGATGGCGAAGGGGAAGAAGTCATCCATCGGCACGGCGCTGGGCACTTTGAAGCGGGCCGGTTTCATTCGATCGATGTGCCTGAAGACCTGGCGCATCGCCTCGGGATCGGTGGCGACCATCGCGTCACCGCCGGTGAGTCGCGCGAGTTCGACCATCTCCGGAGGAATGTCCTCATCTTCAGCCACATGAATGTGGAAGACCGTGATGCCGGACGCGCGGAGTCGCTCGGCAACCTCGAACTCCTGGCCATCGCCAAGGTCAAAGCTCTGGCCATCGCTCACCACGATGATCACGCGATCGCCCGGCTCGTCGCTCGTCTCCGCCTCGATGTTCTGGCGGCAGAAGTCGAGCGCCGCGCCGATCATCGTGCCCATCATGTGGCGCGGCTGACGCATGGGATCGGCAAATGGAGTGGCGTTGCGAATCGCCTGAAGATCCCGGGTCAGCGGAATCCAGCGAATCTGTCCCGTCCCGAAGAAGGTGAGCCCCATGGCGTCACCTTCGCGCTGCCGGGTGAAACTGCTGATGGCCTCGGTCGCGAGCTCATAGCGCGGTCCCGCCATGCTGCCCGACACATCGAGGCAGATCTGAATGTTCGTCAGCTCTCGTGCTTCGCGCGGGGTCTGCGGCCTTTGTGGTCCGGCGAGGATGATGATGACCACCGCGAGAATGAGGAGCGGCAGCGCGTCGAAGACACCCAGAAGCGATCCGAGCACTCGGCGACGCCGATGGGACGCATGGTCGATCGGCAGCGTCACGCCTGCCGGCCGCAGCAGCACCGCCCAGCCGAGCGTGATCGGCACGACAAGCAGCAGCAGGACCCATGGATGGAGGAAGCTCACGAAGCGCTCCCTTCGCGATGAGCGCTCATGACCGCTTCAGGACGCGTGGACCTGATGAAACGCTCAAGCTCCTGCGCCGCGCGGGCGGCGCTTTCAGAGGAGCGATCGGGATGCTGATGGAGCCACGCCTCGATCGCGCGGATGAGCGCCCCCGACTCAGGATGCGTGCGCAGAGCGCGGACAGCCTCTGCGGTGGCGGTGGTGCAGTCCGAGTGCGCCGCGCCCGCGAGGCCGGCATCAGTTCCCACTGGCGTCGCGGGGCGCAATCGCTCGCGCCAGAAGCGCAGCAGGAGCAACTCCAGACGGCCTTGTTCGTCCACGCTCAGGGTTGCCTCCCTCGCCCGCGACGCGATCGCCGCAATCTCCTCGGCGACCGTCGGCGGAGCTGGTGGCGCGGCGAGCGGTTCCGCAACACTCGGTCGTCGTTGGAGGAGCGCGAGGAGAGGCAGGATCAGCCATACCGCCACGAGGCCCACGATCAGCACGACCACTCCACCGCGCACGATCGGTACGGCCGCGCTCTCGCCACGAAGGTCGGAGTCGGTGGCCCCGAAAAGCACCGACTCGACCTTGACTCGAAGTGAGGCGCTAGGCTCGATGGCCCGCCCGTCGATGCGCTCCAGTCGATCGATCAACTCGAACTCCCCCGGCACGGTGCCCACGAACTCGATGAACTGCGTGTCGCCGGGACCATCGACCACGCGCACGACGATCGGCGCATCGAGCGGCTGATTGGGCTTGGCTCGCAGCGCACCGAACCGCGCCCGCGGCGCCTCGACGCGTTCACTGATGCCGCGCAGCGCGGTGATCGAGGCACCATCGTTCGACTCCGTGCGATCGAGAGCCCACCCGGCCCCGTTGACTGCCAGCGTGGCGCCGAGGAAGATGCCTGCCATCGCCCGCGCTGAGAGTGATCGCCGATGCGTGACTCGATTCATCGAGTCCCCCGCAGGGCCGCACCGCGCGACGAAAGGAAGCGCCTGAGCGGCGCGAGGAATGGGCGATCGGTCCGCAGCTCGAGCACCTCGATGCCGGAGCGCACCAGCTCCTGTCGAAGATCCTCGTGAATCGCCGGACGGTGTCCACCATGCGAAAGGAAGCGGCGCCCCGTCTCCGCTTCGGCACCACGGAAGAACCCGGCG
Source organism: Phycisphaeraceae bacterium (assembly GCA_019636735.1). Taxonomy (NCBI): domain Bacteria; kingdom Pseudomonadati; phylum Planctomycetota; class Phycisphaerae; order Phycisphaerales; family Phycisphaeraceae; species Phycisphaeraceae bacterium. Next base: position 302,620 of record JAHBWY010000004.1, on the reverse strand, counting down.
CGAAGCGGCCCACTTTCCGCAGGATCGATCGTGTGGAGCACGGTGACATCATGCCGTTGGGCCGCGCGGCGCAGGGCGCCGAGGGCGCCAGGATCGTGGAGGTCGCTGATCACCAGCACCAGGCTTGCTCGCTCTGCGCGCCGCGAGAGTTCGTCGAGCCGAGTCGCAAGCCGCGTCGACTCGGCGGTGTCAGCTCGCCGAAGCGGCTCGATCGCATGCCAGAGATCGCCGCGCGCCAGGCTCGGCAGAACCGGAAGTCGGCGATCTCCACCGGCCACGATCGCCACGGGGCTGAGGCGCCTCAGCGCCACGAGCCCCAGCGCTGCAGCCAGCCAGACGGCGAGGTCATGCTTCGAGACCGCAGATGAACTGCGGCTCATTGATGCGGAGGTGTCGACGACAAGATAGACACAGACGCGCTTCAGCGCTTCGTGCTCCTTGACGAACGCCCGACCCGTCCTCGCCGTCAGTCGCCAGTCGAGGATGCGAATCGAATCGCCGGGCTGATAGGGCCGCGACCCCGCGTACTCGAGGCCGCCTCCGGTGAAGAGCGAATTGTCCGCTCCGAACGCGAGGTCGTCGGCCAGACGACGCACAACCACTTCAAAGTCACCCTGGGCCAAAGCCGCCGGCGCGGGCAGCGTCGCGTTCCTCTTCGGCGAGATGGCGCCGGCGGTGGTCACGGGTTCAGCTCAGCGTGTCGAGCAGCGACTTCAGCACATCACTCGAGCGACGCCCCTCGGCGAGCGCCTCGTAACGCAGTCTCATGCGATGGAGAACGACATCTTCGGCGAGGGCAAACAGGTCTTCCGGGATGGCATAGTCCCGTCCCTGAAGGAATGCCCGCGCACGGGAAGTGTGGACCAGCGCCAGCGCCGCGCGGGGACTGCACCCCAGTTCGATGTCCGGGTGGCGGCGCGTCAGGTTCACCAGCTCCACGCAATCGCGCACGAAGACTTCACTTACATGCACTTCCTGCACCGCGGCCATGGCCTGCGTGAGATCCCGGATCTCACGACGCCCCTCGCTGCCGATCGCGTCGAAGGCGGTCATCGGCACCGCGCCATCACCTTGCATCTTGAGCTTCAGCCCGAGGCTCCGACGCACCACTTCCGCCTCCTGATCGGGAGTCGGATAGGTCAATCGATGCCTCATCATGAAACGATCGAGCTGCGCCTCGGGCAGTTCGAAGGTGCCCGCCTGCTCAACCGGATTCTGCGTGGCGATGACGACAAACGGAGCCGGCAGATCATGCGTCGTGTCGCCGATCGAAACGCGCCGCTCCTGCATGGCTTCAAGCAGCGCAGATTGCACCTTCGGCGACGCGCGATTGATCTCATCCGCGAGCAGAAGGTTGGTGAAGATCGGTCCCTTGTGCACTCTGAAGGAGCCGCTCTTCTGTTCCAGGATTTCCGCGCCCACGATGTCCGAAGGAAGCAGGTCGATCGTGAACTGGACACGGTTGAACCGGAGATCGATGGCCTTCGCGACCGACTGCACCAGGAGCGTCTTCGCGATGCCAGGCACGCCTTCGAGAAGGAGATGGCCGCCGGTCAGGAGCGCAATGAGCACGCGCTCAACCACGACCTCCTGTCCGACGACGGTGCGCGCCACCTGCTCGCGCACCGCCTTCGCAAAGGCGTGCTCGGGCGCATCATTCCTCGGCGTAGAAGAGGCGTCGTGCCGTTGCAGCATGGTCATGGTGACTCTCCGGATGAGCTTTCGGGTGGCGGTGGCGCGAGAGCACCGTGCGGAGCGCTGGGCGCCACCGGCGGCGGCGTTGGCGCAGCAACTGCGGTCGGCGGCGCTGGTGCAGCAACTGCGGGCGGCGCTTCCGGCGGAGGAAGGCGCTTGAGTGCGTCGGGGTCCTGCTCGCCGATGATCTTCTCAACGACGGCACGCAGCCGATCCGCCCGAACCCCCGCGGCTCGAACGGTTCCAGCGCCGTCCACCACCACCGTGGTCGGAAGAAGCTTCGCGCCGTAGGCCGACGCCGTCACACCATTGGCGAATGGCGCACGGCCGACGGGCAAGGGTTGACCGGGCTGCCCCGGCGTGCCCGGCGGCACCATTGGCGTGGCAACGGGCGACGACGGCTGATCAGAAGCACTCTCGGCTTGAGCGCCAGACTCGTTGCCATTGGCGGTCGCCGCGAGAGTCGCTCCCGCGGCCGGTTCATCAAGCAGAATCGGAATCGTGAGTGATTTCCCCTCGGCAAACTTGGCGATCGCCTCGCGATCGGAGCCCGCATCAGAGATCGCCACCACGCGCACTCCCGCGGGTTCGAGCACCTTGGCGATCGCGAGCACGCGATCGAGCTCAAGGCGCGACATGGCGCTCTCCGGGGCGAAGAAGCAGAGCACGCTCACACCCTGACCGGGCGCCAGCGACTCGACCCTCTGGCCTACCCAGGCCCGCCCCGAGAGCGGCGCTGCGGGAAGGCCTTCAACGGCCCGAAGCGTGGTGGGCCTGAGCGTGCCGCCATAGAAGTGATCGGGCGAGAAGTCGCTGCCGACGGCGAGGCCGTCACCCGGCGCCGCTTCGGCGATCAGGACCTTGACCACATCCTCAACGCGGTTCGGCAACAGACCCGCCGCGCGGACCTTGCCCGTCCGATCGA